>CAZPLL010000040.1:0-17149 GCA_964587485.1 uncultured Oscillospiraceae bacterium
CTATTGTTTCATGTTACAGCCTTTTACTCAAGCCGCTGTTAGGTTTTACGCTTACCATCATTTTCCGGGTCTTCTGCGGTAGAGTACGGCAAACAGTACTGCCGCGATGAATATAACGGCGGTAAGCAAATAGAGAACCGCGACGCTTGAGAACGTCTGCGCCTGTCTGCCGGGGGTACCCATGTCGGGAGCACTGCTCATCGTCGGTCTTTCGTCGATATCGTTGGATGGAAATCTGTTTTCCGTCTCGTCCTGTATGCGTTTTTCTCCCGAGTTCTGCCGTTCACCGGGCTCGCCCCCGCCGGTGTTCATGTGTCCCATCGTGCTGATATCCACTCCGGAGGTGTCGATCAGTGCGTTGCTGTTACGCTGATCTGCCTCCGTGGAAGGTATTGTTCCATCAAGCTGCCCCTGAATAGATTCCGCACGCAATTTCACCACCCGGTAGAGCATATCAGCCGCGTCAAGGTATTCCTCGTAGGTATAAAAAGCTGTGGGGTCAGCTTCCACCAGTTCATCTATCATACTGCGGGTGCGTGTGTAAAAGGCATCAAATCCACCGCCATTGACATATTCGCTTATAAGCTGCTGCATATACTCGTAATATCTGCTGTGATAGGTTTCGTCCTCCATGAGAGAATCGAAGAAGTCGGTTGCGGAAAAGGCGTTATCAATGGGGCTGTTTATAACGCCAGAGGCATCGTTTCCGCTTCCCATACCGCCAAACGAGAGATTATAATCCCACGGCAACAGATTAAGCTTTCCGTTGTATTCGTATAGATAATAGTTGTGTGCCATCATACCAGAGAGGCTGTCCTCGTTTACCGAGAAGACATGTACTGCCATATACCTGAGCAGGTTGTCAATGTCCATGCTGGCTTCAAGCTCGTTGCCCTCGGAAATGTTTTTCAGGGCGGCAACGACCCGCCTGCGGTCGGCCTTGTCCGAGCTTGTTATCTCGCCGTCCCAGATCGTGGAGTAGCTGTCGAGCTCATCATCAACATAGTTGAGATCCGCTCCCCCGCCGCCCATTGAAAAGCCGTTATTGCCTACGGGTAGATCGAAGCTCATGTCAGGCAGATCTGCAAAATCCTGAAAGCCGTCCGCGGGTTCATCACCGAAGGTCATCGCAGGCTGGGAAGGTACGGAGCCTTCATCGGGTATGCCGGGAAAGGCGGCGTCATTTGAACTGTTATTCTGGGGAAACTCCTGAGGAGTCATATCACCGGCAAACATATCGCCGAAATCCCGGCCTTTATCGTTTCCGCCACCAATATTCAGACCCTCCGGCTTATAGAGCTTGCCACTCTGCACGCCGTAATTTCGCAGGAGGAAGCTGTCCTCCGGTGCCTCAAGCGCAAGATATACTCCCCAATACTCGCCGTTTACTGATATCTTTGCGTAATTACTGAGCGAAGCATCTGCGCCGAGGTACTTATACATATCGTATATGAGCGCTTCCTTCATATTGGTAGCGTCAGCATAGTTGTTATTAAGGACAAGCTTATCAAGGCCGAAGCAGGTCTGCCCATCAACATAATGGTCAAATTCAAGCTTAAAGCTATATCGATCGGTCGTCGGGTCATTTGCTATGGATGTGAGACTGGTGTTCCCCTTTGGACGTATTCCGACGCGGTAAAAAACCGTGCCGTTTATTTCGACATCGCATTGGCAATACTCCTCCGAAATAGCGTTTTGGAGCATCTCGTTCCAGTCTTTCTCATCCATAAGAATGTTTATGCTTATAATACTGTCGGTATCGAAAAGCGCTGTCTCGTATTCCATGGAAACGCCGACGTCGTCGACAGCCTCCGCTATCAAATCCGAAAACAGCACAGCGCAATAACACAGGCAGACAGCGACGGCCATGATCGCAAAAATGATTTTTGTAATGTTGCGGTTCGCTATCATACAAGACCTCCGTTATGACATATATTCTCCGTTATAGCTCACGAGCGTGGCGGTTCCAACACCGGGCAGGGATGAGATCGTGTTTACAAATGTGGTCGAAGGGTTCTTCGTGCGAAGCTCTGCCGTGAGTTCTATGCCTGCGGAACTCACAGTTTTTGACTTTACGACATAATGCTCCGCTTCACTTGCGAGAATATTCAGTGCCGCTTTTTCGGCTGTCTCATCCGCACAACTCAAGACAAGAATATACGGATCATTGTGTAGCTTGCGGTTTGCGAAAAGAAGAAGTATAACACCTATAATAGAAGACCCGATAACCGCAAGAGGTATCATGCCGGCACCAATAACTATACCGACAGCGAGCGACCAGAAAAGGAACACTATCTCGATCGGCTCCTTTATTGCCGTGCGGAAACGGACGATGGACAACGCACCGACCATGCCGAGAGACAGAACGACATTTGAAGTGACGGCCATAATAACAAGCGTTGTGACGAGCGCAAGTCCGACAAGAGTTAACGCAAAGCTGCTTGAATACATTACGCCGGTCAGTGTTTTTTTGTAAATGACGAAGATGAAAAGCCCGATGACAAGCGCCACGGAAAGCCCTATGACAGTATCAAGGATAGAAAACTCCGAAACGCTTTCGAGGAAGCTGGATTTGAAAATGTCGTTAAAACTCATGTTTGTATCTCCTTATCCGAATCTGCGGCTTGCGCCGTATTTTGAAAATGATCTGCGACTGAAGTCGCCTGTTTGCAGGAGACAGTCAATTATCTCCGGCAGAAACGTGTCGTACTTAACCTCTAAGATAATATCCGAAGGTGTGTCCGTCGCTATAATACTGTTGCCGCTCCCCTCCGTAAAATCGGGGCGGAAAAGGCTTGTACGAATGTCGGAATCAAAGGTAACGCGAACGTTACCTGCGTCATAGATATATGGCTCACGCACATAGGATACAAGCACTCTCGGTCTGAGCTGGTGAATATTCATCTTACAATACAGCTCGCGGACAAGCGGCTCCGGATGCTCAAGCATCCACGCGCCCGGCTCACGCAGGATCATGTGATATTCCTCCTCGGTGAGCGTTGCGTCAAGCTTCAGACATAGATCGTTGTGCTTTATCTTCTTTTCAAGCGTAATAAATGAAAGATCGTTGTTATAGTACCTTATGCGGAACTTTTCTCTTCGCTGTACTCCGTCGGCCTTCTCACGCAGTGTCTTGTCTCTGTAATTATCAAAGTAAATGCTTTGTATGGTATATAGACCGTCAGACAGTGCGTGTGGGTCCTGCTTCATGATCGGGCGTAATCGCTGTCTGAGCGCCAGACTGTCTCCCGGGCTGATTTGGTACTTCAGCTCGTGACGGTAATTTCCCGTTATCTGCATCAATATTACCCTTCCCAATTCAAAATTAAATGTTATTTTATAGCCTCATCCCGAAATGTACTTGAAAAAATATGCCATTCTAAAAATTTCTCCTGTATTTATATATCAGCACCATCCTTCGGTGTGTTTTGTTAGTCTGTCACTTTCAGCAGGAAGCTGCGGTGGACAGTAACCGGCGGAACTTTTTCTTTCTATAGCTATGAGTGGTTTTTTGGTGTTCCCGGAGTGAAGTATATACTTGTCACTTGAAATAAAACCGAAAAAATTGTATTTGATTTATGAACTTTAAGTTAAATAGATTCTTTTTTTGAACACTATTTGATGTTATAATGTATAATAATTTCAGGTTCATTTTGACTTGACGTGAAAAAATAACCCCGAACAGGAGGGGTCAATGTGCGTATTCTGATTGCAGAAGATGAAATTGCTATAGCTCGTGCGCTAAAGGTAATGCTGGAAAAAAACAAATACTCGGTAGATTTGGTGCACAACGGAAATGACGCGCTGGACTATATACGCTCGACGGCATACGATGCGCTTGTGCTTGATATTATGATGCCGGACAAAGACGGTATTGAGGTACTGAAGCTTGCCCGAAACGAAGGACTCACCACGCCGGTCCTCTTTCTTACGGCAAAGTCAGAGGTCGCAGACCGTGTTGCCGGGCTTGATGCAGGGGCAGACGATTATCTTTCAAAGCCCTTTGCGGCAAGCGAGTTTCTCGCCCGTGTGCGGGCGCTCACCCGACGAAGCAACAGCTATGTGTCATCATCCATTACATTTGGGAATACTACACTCGACTGCAGTCTTTATGTTTTGAAAACGGCGCATGAAGAAGTACGTCTCAACAACAAGGAATATCAGCTTGCGGAGCTGTTTCTCCGCCATCCGCGTCAGGTTTTTTCTTCCGACCATTTGATGGAAAAAATCTGGGGGCCGGACAGCGAAGCGGAGCTTGATGTCGTGTGGACGTACATCGGCTTTTTAAGAAAGAAGCTCAAGCAGATCGGCTCGAACATTGAGATACGGACGATTCGCGGCGCAGGGTATGCACTGGAGGAAGCCGAATGTTGAGGAAAATGCGCTGGCGTTTCATCGGGGCGGCTATGGCGGCGTTCACAGCCGTGCTTATTACGCTTTTGTGTTTTATAAATTTCTGGAATTACTACAGCGTGACCAGGGAGCAGGATGAGTTACTGCAAAAACTGATGGAGGTGGAAGCGCAGCCGATGCCGCTTCATCCCACAGAGCGTGGACTCTTCTTTGACGAATGGGCACCCTTTTCTCCTGAGGTGCAGTATTCACTTAGATTTTTTTCCGTACATTACAATACCGACAGTGTTTTTCTGAAAACGAATCAGGACAACATTGCCTCGGTTTCCGCTGAGGACGCGAAGTCGTATGCGGACTATGTCATAGCTAAGGGAAAAAAGCAGGGCTACGAAAGCGGTTACAGATATCTGATCTCGGAGTCGTCAAATGAAACCATTGTTCTGTTCCTTAATTCGGAACGTGAGCTTCAAACCATAAGATCTCTTCGATGGATAACGCTCGCTATAGCAGGCGCATCGCTCACGGTGGTATTCGTGCTTGTGGTTCTTTTCTCGAAAAAAGCGATTGAGCCGTATCTGAGGAATATTGAGACCCAAAAACAGTTCATCACCAATGCGAGCCACGAGCTCAAAACGCCGCTGACAGCCATATCCACCAGCGCAGATGTGCTGGATATGGAGCTTTCGGACAACGAATGGGTACGAAATATTCAGTCACAGGCCGGACGTCTCTCAAAGCTCATAGCAAATCTTGTCACGCTGTCGCGCCTTGATGAGGAGAACGCCTTTCCGGTACGCACCGAGTTTTCACTCAGCGATATGCTTTGGGAAATAAGCGAAACCTATGTCTCGTTGGCTGAGGCAAAGGGAAAGATCTATGAACACAGCATTGCGGACGAGCTTACCGTGACCGGGGAGCGAATAGCTATCGGACAGACATTTTCAATTCTTCTGGATAATGCGTTAAAATACTCCACCGAGGGAGGAAAAATATCGCTGAAGGCACAGCAAAACGGGAAGCGGGCGGAAATAACCGTCTCAAACACAATTGACACATCACAGAAAATTGACACATCAAGATTGTTTGACCGTTTCTATCGCGCTGATGAATCACATTCCAATACCGTGAGCGGGACGGGCATCGGCCTTTCAATAGCGCGTGCTACAATTCAGGCGCACGGTGGAAAAATCACCGCAAACGCCGTCGGCGACACTATCGTATTTACTGTGATTTTGTAAAAAATGGGTATCCTTTTGAACAAAGAGTAAAGGATACCCGTTTTTTGCGCTCTTTTCAGGTTCATTTCAAGTTTGACCTTTACGATTGCGACACTGCATTACACAGGCAGATCAAGGAGGTATGGCAGATGATCCAGGTTTCGCACCTAACCAAGTATTACGGCGACTTCCCGGCGGTAAATGAGCTTTCCTTTGAAATTCAGGATGGCCATGTTTACGGCCTTTTGGGGCCGAACGGTGCCGGTAAGTCCACGACGATGAACATTATGACAGGCTGTCTCTCGCCCACGGAGGGCACGGTCAGAATAGGCGGCTTTGATATTTTGGAGGAGCCTGAGCAGGCCAAACGACTGATCGGCTATCTACCTGAACAGCCGCCGCTGTATTTTAATGAGACACCGCTTGAATACCTGACCTTCGTCGGAGAGGCAAAGGGACTGCGCGGCATGAAGCTCCGCGAAGAAATCGACAGTGTTATAAAAAGCGCGGGCATTGAAGATGTGTGCGACAGGCTTATAGGCACGCTCTCTAAGGGCTACAGACAGCGTGTCGGTATAGCTCAGGCTCTTCTCGGAAATCCGCAGGTGATAATTCTGGACGAGCCGACCGTCGGCCTCGACCCGATACAGATAATCGAGATTCGAGATTTGATAAAGGAACTCGGAAAAACGCATACCGTAATACTGAGCTCACACATCCTCTCGGAAGTACAGGCAGTATGTGAACAGATCCTGATCATATCAAAGGGTAAGCTTGTCGCATTCGATACACCGGAGAACCTTGAAAAGCTCCTGCTTTCGTCTCAAAGCGTAACGTTTCAGGTTGAATCCGGAAAATCGGCGGCCGAGGCCGTGCTTGCACAGACGGAAGGACTCTCCGGCTGGAACATCGACGAGGCCGACGGGATATGCAGTGTAACGGCAGAGCTTTCGGACGCGCAGTCGGCAAAGGCCGTATGCGGCAGACTGACACTTGCGTTTGCGGCTCAGGGACTTCCAGTTCTTGAAATGCGGGTAAAGAAAGCAAATCTTGAAAATATTTTCCTTGAGCTTACCGAGGCTGATGCCGAAGAGGCGCAGGATAAAACAAAAGTCGATTCGGAAAGTGAGGCCAGCAAAAAATGACAGCAGTCCTTAAGCATGAATTGCGTGACGCATTCAATACACTGACGGTTTATTTGTTCTGCGCGGCTCTGCTCTGCTTTGTCGGCATCGGCGCAATGATTTATAACATTCAGGCATCCGTTGCAAATTTTGAATATGTTCTGAATTTTGTCTCGATAGGTCTCGTTGTGATTATCCCGGTGCTCACCATGCGCTCTTTTGCGGAGGAACGAAAACAGCGGACAGACCAACTCCTGTATTCTCTGCCGCTTAAGACCTGGCATATAGTTGGCGGCAAATATCTGGCGCTTGTCATTATTTTCCTGCTCCCTGTCGCAATTATCGCTGTTTATCCGTATATTTTTTCCAAATTCGGAGAGGTGTATCTTCCGGCCGCGTACGGTTCTCTTTTTGCATTTTTTGTAATGAGCGCGGCGCTTATCTCGATTGGAATGTTTATCTCCTCGCTTACGGATAATCAGGGCTTTGCCGCGGGTATTTCGATCGTTGTCTTTCTGTTTAACTATTACAGTGTGAGCCTTGCGGAGGAGGTCTCCTCGACAAGCATCGGCAGTGCCTTTGCTCTGCTCGTGATAGCTACACTGGCAGGCTTTATCGTCAAGGCGCTTACAAGAAATAACGCTATCGCGTTTGGTGTCGGGGGCGCATTGGCCCTGATGACCATGGCAGCGTATGTCATTGCACCGGATAAGCTTGAGGGGCTTCTGCCGAATATTATGGAAAAGCTTTCTCTCTTCGCGCGCTTTACAACATTTGTAAACGGAGTATTTGATTTGAACGCGCTTGTTTTCTACGCCTCGGTAATTGCCTTTTCGCTGTTTTTAACGGCGCAGTCGTTGGAGAAACGGAGGTATAATTGATGAAACTGATTAAGAAAAAAACCGTACGCAACAGTATAGCCGCAAAAGCGGGCTCATATTCTCTTGCGGTAACGGCTATAGTTCTTGCAATACTGGTTGCTGTCAACGTTCTTTCGTCAGTTCTGCCGGATTCTCTGACCAGGTATGACATTACCTCGACTAATCTCTACTCGATCACAAGCAGTACAAAGGTCGTTGTCAACGCACTCGAGAAGGACGTAACCGTTTATTGGGTCGTTCAGGCCGGCAAAGAGGACGAGATAATAGAAAATCTTCTCGATAAGTACGAGAGCCTCTCCTCTCACATCAGCGTTATTAAGAAAAATCCCGATGCGTTTCCGACCTTTACCTCGCAGTACACTGACGAAAATGTTCCGAATAACAGTCTCATCGTCGAATGTGGGGATAAAAACCGTTATATAAGCTATAATGATATTTATCTTACCGATGTTGACTATACGACTTATTCATATGTCTACTCGTTCGACGGAGAAGGTGCGCTCACATCAGCCATTGATTATGTGGTGTCCGACGAACTGCCGAAGCTGTATATGCTTGAGGGTCATGGTGAAAGCGAGCTCCCGGCAGAATTTCAGACGCAGATAGACAAAGAGAATATTGAGCTTGAATCCTTCTCACTGCTAAACGTTGACGAGGTTCCCGAGGATGCCGACGCTATTCTGATCTATGCGCCGGAAAGCGATATTTCCGCAGAGGAAGCAGATATGCTCATCAGTTACCTCACAGATAGCGGAAAGCTTCTTGTAATGGCCGGCCCCACGGAGGACGGAACTCTGACAAATCTGTATAAAGTCCTGAGCACCTACGGTGTTGAGGTAACAGACGGCATTGTTGTCGAGGGTAACCGCGAGTATTACGCCTTCCAGCAGCCCTACATTCTTCTGCCCGAGATAGCATCTGACGATATAACCGACCCGCTTATTGAGAGCAGGTATTATGCCATTATCCCCGTAGCGCAGGGTATGACAATCAATGCTGATTATGCAACCGCACTGTTGACGACCTCGGCAAGCTCGTTTAGTAAGGCGTTAGACTACACTACCTACGAAAAGGAAGAAGGCGACACAGACGGACCGTTTGCAGTTGCCGTTAAGGTGGAGATAGGCAGCGGCGGCGAGATCGTATGGTTTTCATCCGGATACTTCCTTGATGATCTGTATAATGCCTTTTCCTCCGGCGCGAATCTTGACCTTGTTATGAACTCACTTTCTTCACTGATCGGAGAGCGTGACGCGGTATCTATTCGCAGTAAGAGCCTGAGCTATAATTATTTAACCATCTCCGAATCGTCCGCTGTAATGCTAAAGACATGGATGATAGGCATTATCCCCGCGGCATTTGTTCTATACGGCGTGTTTACTGTGATTGACAGGAGGAAAAAGCGTAATGTATAAAGCGAAAAAACTGTACGCTTTGCTCGGCGTTCTTCTCGTTGTCTGCGCGGCCGCATTTGCCGTAAGCCGTCACGAAGAGAAAAAAGAGCAGATAAAAAACAGCGGCGAAGAGATACTCAACATTTCGACGGAAGAAGTTACAGCACTGTCATGGGAAAACGAAAGCGGAACATTCTCTTTCACAAAAGAAGATACATGGCTCTATGATGATGACGATTCATTCCCTGTCGATACGAATAAAATCAATTCACTGCTTGAGCAATTTGAAACCTTTTCTGCGGCGTTCACTATTGAAGAAGTCGAGGACAGTTCACAGTACGGTCTGAGCAAGCCGATATGCACGATCTACGTCGCGACAGGAGAGGAAAGCTATTCTATTGAGCTTGGCGATTACAGCAAGATGGACGAGCAGCGGTATATCTCGATTGGCGACGGGAATGTCTATCTCGCGATGCACGACCCGCTTGAGGAGTTTGACGCTGTGCTGAGTGATATGATACTCGATGATACACTTACCGAATTTGATAAAGCGGAAAAGATAGAGTTCAGCGGCACCGAGAGCTACACAATTACCAGGAACGAGGACGGAAAAAGTCTATGTGAGGATGATGTGTACTTCACTGATGGACAGCCACTTGATACCGACAATGTTGATTCTTTCCTCTCATCACTGAAATCACTGAGCCTGACGGAGTATGTGAGCTATAATGTTTCTGATGAAGAGCTTGCAGAGTTCGGTCTCACTGAGCCCGACCAGAGCATCAAAATCGAGTATTCCAACGACAGTGAAGAAGACGAAAACGCATCCGGCACCTTTATCCTTGACATATCACAAAACCCCGAGGAGGCGGCCGCCTATAAAGAGGCTGTCGAAAACGAGGAAACAGAGCTCCCGAGCGTAAGCTGTTACGCCCGGCTTGACGGCTCTCAGATCGTCTATAAGATCTCCCAAAGCGCATATGAAAAGCTGACGGCAGTATCCTTTGATACGCTGCGGCACCAGAAGCTTTTTACAGCGGACTTTGATGCGGTCACATCCATTGATGTAACTCTGAGCGGAGAAAATTACACCTTCACCTTTGCCCTGCCGGAGGAGGCGGAGGATGAAGACGAAGATGAAATATGGACGTATAACGGTGAAGAATTTGATATTTTTGAGTTTGAAACCGCGCTGCGCGCTGTCGCCGCTACGTCCTTTACATCGGAAGCTCCCACCGGACAGGAGGAAATCTCTCTGACTGTACACATGGATAATGAGGATTTCCCGAGCTTTACGCTGACACTTTATCGCTACGACGGCACGGACTGCATCGCTCAAATCGATGGAAGCACAGTTGCGTTTGTGTCAAGAGCCAAGACAGTGGATCTGATTGAGGCCGTAAACGCAATTATCCTCGGAACGTGAAACTGTAGATACAGCAAAAAGAGAGGCTTTTTCGCCTCTCTTTTTGCTGTATACGGTTATAAATTAAGCCGTTTTTGGGGGCATCACTCCGCCGCGTAATTATCAAAATAGCCTTGAATATACACAATGGGCGTACCCTTATCGCCGCTACCGGAGGTAAGGTCACAAAGGGAACCGAGGAGGTCGGTGAGGCGGCGGGGAGTTGTTCCCTCGGAAACCATCTTGCCGACAAGATCGGCGTCCTTGCGGACTATCTCGCTCTTTATCGCGTCACGAAGCTCTTCTCCGCTGAGCGCGGCAAAATCATTGTCGGCAAGGTACTTGAGCTTGAGTTCGTTGGGTGTGCCCTCAAGACCGGCGGTGTAGGCTGGAGAGACGATCGGGTCAGCGAGCTCCCAAATCTTGCCTACAGGATCCTTGAACGCACCGTCGCCGTACACCATGACCTCAACGTGCTTGCCACTGAGCTCATAAAGCTTTGCCTGTATATTATCGACAAGGGACTGGCAGTCACGGGGGAAAAGCTTAACAGAGTCCTCGGTCGCCTTGTTAGTGCCGAGAAGACCGTATTTTTCGTTGTATCCGCTGCCGTTCACGGGAGCGGTCATTATTTCGTCAAGGCCAAACACCCGCTCGGCTCCTGCGGTCTTGAGAATGCGCTTTGTACGGGCGCGGGTGTGTATGTCACAGCACAGAACGCTTCCGGTATAGTTAAGTATTGCGCGGCAGTCATTGGCAAAAATGACCTCGACCTCTGCCCCGCTCTCGCGGATAATGTCAGAGTAATACTGCACATAGTCAACACCGGTAAAGCGGTGTTTATGAAAGCCGAAAAGCTCACGGTATTTATCAAGCGTAAGCACATCGCGGTACGGATCTACGCCCTTTTCGTCAAGCATGTCCATATCAACAAGATGGTTGCCGACTTCATCGGAGGGGTATGACAGCATGAGGACGATCTTCTTTGCCCCTTTGGCTATACCGCGCAGGCAGACCGCGAAACGGTTTCGGCTGAGTATGGGAAAGATAACGCCGACAGTCTCGCCGCCAAGCTTGGCTTTGACATCCGCCGCGATATCGTCGACGGTGGCGTAGTTTCCCTGTGCCCTGGCAACGATCGCCTCAGTCATGGCAACGACGTCTCTGTCGCGGATATCAAGCTCATTCTGGTTAACCGCCTGCATAACTGTATCTGTAACGATTTTGACCAGATCATCCCCTGCGCGGATAATAGGGGCGCGGAGACCTCTGGAAACTGTACCGACAACTCTGCTCATAATAGGCACCTCCATGTAATATGATAATATTTATTCATGTCTTTTACAACTTTAACAGTATACTACTCAGTTTCGCTCTTGTAAAACATTTTTTCGCCCGATTTCAAATAAATAAACTTTAATTTTTTTAATTAATTATTGCTTTTTTTGACAATTTGTCATAGAATACGTTGTGCATATTTCATATGGGGGGAAAAATATGAGTAGCAAACGCAAGCACGGAGACAGGCGCGACGGACGATGGGTCCGTGACGTTCCTGGGCTCCAGTCAATTATGATGCATCTTATGTACAACCGCACCGACTGCGAGGTGTATCTGAACGAAACCTTTGATGTAACGGATGTTCTTAAATTCATCGAAAAGAAGAATCTCGAACATCCCGAGTACAAGACCACGCTCTTCCACTGCTTCCTTTACGGCACGGCCAAAATGATACACGAGAGGCCGAAGATGAACCGCTTTATTCAGGGGCGACGTATGTATCAGCGCGACGATATAAGTCTCAGCTTTGTCTGTAAGCGCCGTTACACGGATCACGCTGAAGAGGCGCTCATGGTAATGCTTGCGGAGGATGAACAGAATATTGACGATTTTACAAAGAAAATCGTTGGCGATGTGATCGAGACACGTAAGAGCGAGCATTCCACCGGCGGCATTGATGCCATCATGGATACCCTTGCAAAGCTTCCACGCTTCATGCTGGCGATGATCGTGGGAACTGTCCGCAAGCTGGACTACTGGGGGATTGCTCCGAGCTTCCTGACAGATGGAGACCCGAATTTCACGACGGTCCTTTTCAGTAATCTCGGTAGCATAAAAGGGCCTACGATCTATCATCATCTGAACAACTATGGCACAAACAGCATAATGGTCACGATAGGAACTATACACAAGGCCGAGCTTATTATGTCAGACGGCACGAAGGAGATACGCGACGTTGTTGATATCGGTGTTACCATGGATGAGCGTATAGGCGACGGATTCTATTTTGTCCGCAGTCTCAAGCTGCTCAAATATCTTTTCGCGCATCCCGAGCTTATGGAGCGTCCGCTTGCTGAGCCGTCAGGCTATGATTACAAATAAAAAAGAGTGAAATAATGAATACTGTAACTGCTAAAACTCCGTGGGAATCTCATCTCGGAGATGTTCCAATGCATCTTGAATACTTTGAAGGCACCATGTTCGACGCTGTCGAAAAAATTGCCGCTGAGTACCCTAAACAGGTGGCCTTTGATTTCATGGGCAAATCGACAACATATGAAGAGCTGATCGACAATATCACTCAGTGCGCCAAAGCGCTCAAGACCATTGGTGTGCGTGAGGGCGACAGAGTCACTATCGCCATGCCCAACTGCCCGCAGGCGATTTATATGTTTTACGCGGTAAATCTTGTGGGCGGCATCGCAAATATGATCCACCCACTTTCGGCCGAGAAAGAAATCGAATTTTATCTCAACGAATCCGAGAGCGTCACGGCAATCACCCTTGACCAGTTTTATCACAAATTTGAGAATATCCGTCAGAATACAAAGGTCGTCAACATTGTTATAGCAAGCGTAAAGGATGCGCTTTCCAAGCCAATCCGCGCCGGTTATATGCTTACCGAGGGACGTAAGGTCGAAAAGATTCCGAAGGACGCACCTGTTATCATGTGGAGAGACTTCATGCGTCTCAGCAAGGCCTGCTTTTACAACTATAGGATAGCCCGTAAAAGCGATGATCCTGCTGTCATTCTCTATTCCGGCGGCACAACAGGCACTACCAAGGGTATAGTTCTCACAAATAAAAACTTCAACGCACTCGGCCAGCAGGTCATTGCCGCTAACCCCATGTTCCGCGTCGGTGACAAGATGCTTGCGGCGATGCCGCTTTTTCATGGCTTCGGTCTGGGTGTATGTATACATACAATGCTCTCTCAGGGCGGGCGCTGCATTCTCATCCCGCGCTTCACCGCGAAGAGCTATGCAAAGCAGATTGTCAAATACCGTTGCAACTTTATTGCGGGTGTTCCCACGCTTTATGAGGCGTTGCTCCGTCTGCCCTCGATGAAGGGCACTGATTTGAGTTGCCTTAAGGGTGTATTCTCCGGTGGGGACTCGCTCTCCGTTGAGCTGAAAAAGAAATTTGACAAGTTTCTCTATGACCACAAAGCAGTCATACAGGTTCGCGAGGGGTACGGCACTACTGAGACTGTTACGGCCTGTTGTCTTACGCCTCCTCATATGTTCAAGGAGGGAAGCATCGGACTCCCCTTCCCCGACACCTATATCAAAATCGTCCGCCCCGGCACCGAGGAGGAGCTTCCCTTCGGCGAGGAGGGGGAGATATTGCTTGCCGGACCCACGGTCATGAAGGAGTATATGAACCACCCCGAGGAGACTGCCTCCACACTGCGGACCCACGCCGACGGCCTCACATGGGTGTATACCGGGGATCTCGGCATGATGGACAGTGAGGGCTTTATCTACTTTAAGGGGCGCGCTAAGCGTATGATCATATCCTCGGGATATAACATCTACCCCGGTCAGCTTGAAAACATCCTCGACGCACATGATTATGTCCAGATGAGCTGTGTTATCGGAGTTCCCGACCCGTACAGGATGCAGAAGGTCAAGGCCTTTGTTAAGCTCAGTCCCGATGTCCCGGCAAATGATGACACCCGCCGCGAGCTTATGAATTACTGCCGCCAGAACATAGCAAAGTACGCGATGCCCTACGACATCGAGTTCAAGGAGGACATGCCCAAAACGCTCGTCGGCAAGGTCGCATACCGCGTTCTTGAAGAGGAGGAGCTTGCAAAAATAAAGGCCTCCGAGGAAACCGTAAACGTTTGATATAAAGCCAGCTGATAAAAACGCCTATAAAACGATCAACAGTCACAGAAGCTGATTTTCTGTGACTGTTTTTTACTATATCCATTGCTACCAGAGGTAAGGTATGAGCATATAGTCAACATCTTCGGCGTACTCCGCGTAGTCCGGCATACCTTTGATGAGCATCCTGTCCTCAAGATATGTAAGAACAAAGGTTAGGGTCATCACACTCAATGACACGAGCGCCACATAAACGTGCGGAAAAATAAGGCAGATCGAGAAGCACCATATAAGGTCAGCAGAATACGCAGGATGACGCACATATTTATATGGGCCGATACGGCACAGCTCATGCGGCAGTTCACTGTTGCCCGGTGTAAAGGGGTTGACGATCAGTGCCCAGAGATAAAGTGCCTCCGACAGGCTACACAGCGCAAGGCCGAGATAGAACCACACGTCAGCTTCAAGTCGCAGATATCCGAGCCCCGCAGCAAAATACACAATAAAGTCTCTCAGAAGGGTGATTATACACGGCAACAGAGTATTCCAGCGGGTGCTTTTGCTGAATTTCTCCGTAACATTGAGCTTTTCGGGCGAAGCAATATACAAAACGAGGCCTGAAAGAAATGCCGCTCCCAAGCAGAATAAAAAGAAAATCAATTCCCGCCTGCCAAAGGCTCCCATTGCCCCTACAAGAAACAGCAATAGCGCAAGTATTCGCTTTACAATCAGGCGCAGTATGTAATTGTTTGACGCCTTGCTCATCTCGGCACCTCTCAGATAGACGCTATATACTGATTATATACTAAGTTACCGCCCACAGTAAAGCTCATATCATGATTTTTTTGAAAAAACACAGCCGATGATCACTCTTCGGCTGTGCTGTAATTATGTCGGCTTAGAAAAGCTGACCCGGGAGTTTGAGCTTTTGCTTAAACGGGAAGCCCGCATCAAACCGCTCGGCTTCTTCCTCGTCTATAAAATAGCCCTCAGGCGTGTGATACACACCCGTCACTCCGTCGAGAAAACCGGGTCCAAGTTCCTTGAGCAGAAAATACGGTACGACATTCTCTCTCGGCTCGTCGTAATAATGTATGCCTCTGGTCGATGCGACCACGAAGCCGGATTTGCCGTAGAAGTCGATATTTCCTTCGAAGCACAGCGCACCGGCCCCCATAGCTTTTGCTTTCTCCATGGAGAAGTCAAGGAGTGCCTTTCCATATCCCTGCCGCTTGAACTCCGGCAATATCCCAATAGGCCCCATGGTCATTATCGGGATCGTTCTGCCGTCGTCTGCATTGATTTCTGCACGCACATACATTACTTGTCCGATAAGTCGGCCGTCTTTTTCCATCACAAGGTCAAGTTCGGGAACAAACTCCGGACGTGAACGGTATGTATGAAGAACATAGTGTTCAAGGCAACCGGGACGGTATACGTTCCAAAAAGCCTCGCGAACAAGATTCTCGGTTTCTCTGTAGTCTGATTTAGTTTCCTGCCGAATTATATAGTCATTTTTATTCATTATTTATTCCTCCTGAAAATTGTTGACTGCAATATGGGAGGTTTGGTTCAGCTGTACACAAACCTCCCGGTCAGCGAACAGTCTCCAAGGTGTTGTTTTTCAAACAGCGCTCTCCTTAATAGTTTATGCCGTTATACGGCAATTCTTCACGCAGAGTACAATAACTGCGTATATCTATAATAACTCATTATTTTCAAAAATCAATTATTTTTTTAAAGGCTGGATAAGTTTTCACCTATCACAGCCTTTAAATTCAGTCGAAAGCGGGATTCACCGCATAGAAGTTCTTACTGTCCATCTTATCAAGTGCAAGTCTCAGCGCCTCGCCAAAGCGCTGATAATGAACGATCTCTCGCTCGCGAAGGAAGCGTATCACATCTGTCACGTCAGGATCATCACAAAGTCTCAGTATGTTATCGTAGGTAGTGCGAGCCTTCTGCTCGGCGGCAAGATCCTCGTTCAGATCCGTGATAACATCACCCTTTACCTGCATACCTGCAGCGCTCCACGGAAACCCGGAGGCCGCGGTGGGATAGACACCTGTAGTGTGATCGACGAAATATGCCTCAAAGCCGGCCTTTTTTATCTCGTCAACTGTAAGGTTGCGCGTGAGCTGATGAACTATCGTCCCAATCATCTCAAGATGACCCAATTCTTCTGTTCCCACAGAAGCATCAGAAATGTTCCACAAGGCAAAATCGGCTGAAAATGCTGCATTTAGCGGCTTTTTCATACATAGCATAACAACCTCTGATAAGGTGCTTAGATACGGAAAATTCAATCAAATCGAATATTCCGAGCATCCTACCGTAGTACAGCGTGGCGATGAGCGAACAATCAACATCTATGCGGCTGTCCCAGATGTTGCATAGGACAAGCCTGCCACACATTCGCAATCGGAGCTTTCCTATTATATAATGTACCTGCAAGGAGGAATGAATTATGCGTGATAAGAAAACCCACCTATACTTTGACGGCGAAGAAAGAAAACTTTTGATACATAGCCTTGTGAAGTTGAAAAATCAGCTTACCCTACAAGGCAGATATACCGACCCTGTGGATGAGCTTATCTTCAAGGTAAGCACCGCACCCATTAAGAGAATGAAAATTGAATATATCTAAGGCATACAGATTGAAG
>CAZPLL010000041.1:0-16576 GCA_964587485.1 uncultured Oscillospiraceae bacterium
AGACCCTTATAGGGTCTGCTCAAACCACCGGTTCAACCGGTGGTTTTGATTATTTTTTCTTTGTGAGCCGTCGCGCTATCTCGTCATGTGCGATGCGCTCAATGGAATCATCCAGCGGGACAAGCTTCCCTTGCCCGTATTTCCGCTCAAGCGCGCAGGCAAGGAGATGATCGCAGAATTCGGGATTCTTCGGGAGCATGGGGCCGTGACAGTAGCTGCCGAAGACATTTTTATATCTTACGCCCTCGGTACCGTCCACGCCGTTGTTGCCGTAGCCGGAGACGACACGTCCAAGAGGGGATACGCCGCTTGCGAGATAGGTCTTGCCACTGTGATTTTCAAAGCCCACAAGTGCGCTTCCACCGGATGCCTCGTCACAAACGAACATGATATCGCCGACCATACGCCTGACATCGCCCACGGTATGGAAATCGACAAGTCCCGTGAAGCCGTACCTTGCGCCGGTATGAGTTTCATAGTAGTGACCGAGCATCTGATAGCCGCCGCAGATCGCAAGCAGGGGAACACCGTCCTCTATCGCGGCCTTCAGACCTGCTGTCTTTTCTCCGGACAGGTCTGAGAGCAGTATTTCCTGTTCAAAATCCTGTCCGCCGCCGATAAATATAAGGTCGCTATGCGCGATGCCCGCTCTTTCCCCGACGGGGAGCTCAATGATCTCGGCGTCGATGCCCCGCTTTTCGAGTCGTTGCTTCATGCAGATTACATTTCCTCTGTCACCGTACAGGTTGAGAACATCGGGATACATATGACATATACGAAGCTTCATGCTTCACCCCCAAAAGCCCATGCCGCGGGCGTTGACTATCCTGCGCCGCAGTTGAAGCATGGCGGTATACGTCGGAAGAATATAGACGTTTCCGCCGTATTCCTTTGTCAGCTCCTCGACCCGCTTGCAGTCACAACCGCCGACGAGAACGAGCCTGTCCTCCGAAATCCCGGCATATTTCAGGCGAAGCGCCATATCCGCGTAACGGCTTCCGAAAACGATTATCCGCTCAAGGCGGTTTTCAAACGTGTGAAGAAGCTCCATGTTGATATCCCATATCCACGAGATATCACGCCCGTCCGCGGAAAAGTCGTTCAGCCCGAAAACAACGGAGAAGCGCCCCTCAACATCACACAGATATTCAAGTGCCTGATTAAATGCGGCCGGATTCTTTACAAGTATCATTTTACAGTGTGCATCACCGACCGTGAGCTCCTCCATGCGACCGAAGGTACTGCGGAATTTTGAGAGAGCGGGAACTGAGATATCGGCTTCAACGCCCGCCGCAGTCATCACGGCGACCGCACCGGCGGCGTTATAAATATTATATATGGTCGGAAGATACAGCTCCGCTGTGTAGTCCCTGCCGTCAACGCCGAGGATTATCCTGCTTCCGTCGGCACTGCGGCTGAGTATGGACTTTACCTGAACGGAAGGAGCTTTCCTTGCGTAGCCGCATTTCGGACAGCGAAAGCCGCCGAGATGGGAGTAGGTAATGTAGCTGTAGTCGTATTTGGTTTTGCACCTTATGCAGTGGGATGCGTCCGAAAGCCCCGAGGGCTCGGCACCGACAGAGGCGGCGCTTTGCTCAAAGCCGTAGAAAATGACTTTGTTTTCCACCTGCTCCGCTATGGAGTCAGTGAGCGGGTCGTCGGCGTTGAGGCAGAGCAAGGCGCCGGGAACATCCCGGAGACCGTTTATTATAAAGCTTCGCACATGGCTTATCTCACCATAGCGGTCAAGCTGATCCCGGAACAGATTTGTGACCAGAACAATCTCCGGGCGTATCTGGCCGAACACGCGCACCGCGGCGGCCTCGTCGCACTCCACAACAGCCCATTCCGTCCTTGCTTTTCCACCGAGAGTCAGGTGGGCGATAAATTCCGTTGCGATGCCGTCCGGCAGATTTGCGCCGGAGCGATTTGCGAAAACGGTATATCCCGCCTCAAGGAACTCCGTTTCGAGCATATGGCAGGTGGTAGTCTTTCCGTTCGTTCCCGTTACCGCGACGACCCTGAAGCCCCCGGCAATACGGCTGAGTATATCAGGACAGATACGCAGTGCCACTCTCCCCGGAAAGGATGTGCCGCCCTTGTTGCAAAGCAGTAAAACAGACCGTATGATCTTACATACAATACAGGCAAGAAAAGCTCTGAGACCCAAGTAAGCACTTCCTTTCAAATAATTCGGCACTGTCACGCGGAGTTGTTCGACGTATGGCAAACGGGGAGAGAAAAAGCATCACAACTCCGACGAGCACAACGGGTATTATACCACCCCGGACGAAAACTTCAATAACCGTTGTGTGAATTATCGCGCCTGCGATTTAGGTGGTGATATCATCTGACCGAGAACAGCAGCTCCTCGTACACGGGGAAGGGCAGCAGCCTGCCGGGACAAAGACTTTCGGACTCATCGCATACCTTTCTCAAAGCCTCCATCAGAGGGATGAGCCTGTCCTTCACATACAGGGAGCGTTCTTCGACCCCGCCGGATATCATCCCCTCAAGCAGCCTTTCCAGTTCTCGGGCGAGAGTGTCTATACTGTCACACATATCGCTGAGCCTTTCGACCATCCCGATCTCGTAGCGGCATTTCGCGTTGGGCGCGGCTGCCCGCTTGTCGACGACAAGGCGCGAAAGTTCGCCCGCCATCGAGCAGATGCAGGGGAGTATATCACGCTTTACCATGTCGAGCATGGTGTTCGCCTCGATGGAGACGCACTTGCAGTAGTTTTCAAGCGTTATCTCGTATCTGGAGCGAAGCTCGGTTTCACTGAATACTTTCATGCGCTTGAGCATGGATACGTTTTTCTCCTTAAGGAGATAAGGTATGCAGTCTGCGGTAGTTGGGAGATTGAGAAGCCCGCGCACCTCCGTGGCCTCCTTGACCCATGCGTCATCGTAACCGTTGCCGTTGAAGAGTATCCTGCGGTGCTCCCTTATTGTGCGCCTGATAAGCTCGTGTAACGCACTCTCAAAGCTTTCGCACCCCTCAAGCTCGTCCGCGAATATGCGCAGTGTATCCGAAACGGCGGAGTTGAGCATTATGTTGGCACAGGCGATGGAGTCTGACGAACCGACCATTCTGAATTCGAATTTGTTGCCCGTAAAGGCAAAGGGCGAGGTGCGGTTCCTGTCGGTGCTGTCGCGCGCGAAATCGGGAATACTGTCCACGCCTAATTTTATAAGCCGCTGTTCAAGTCCGGCATAGTCGGTGTTGTGCTCAATGGCGTCGAGTATTGCGATCAACTCGTCTCCGAGGAATATGGAGATGATAGCGGGAGGAGCCTCGCTTGCGCCGAGACGGTGATCGTTCCCGGCGGACGCGACACTCAGACGCAGAAGATCCTGATAATCGTCCACCGCCTTTATCACGGCGGTAAGGAAGAGGAGAAACTGCGCGTTCTCATAGGGAGTCTTACCCGGGGAGAGAAGATTTACACCCGCATCGGTGGCGAGAGACCAGTTGTTGTGCTTGCCTGAGCCGTTTAAGCCCTCAAAGGGCTTTTCGTGCAGGAGACATACCATTCCGTGCTTGAGAGCTATCCTCTGCATAAGCTCCATGGTGAGCTGGTTGTGGTCGGTGGCGATATTGCAGGATTCATAAATCGGGGCAAGCTCATGCTGAGAGGGGGCGACCTCGTTGTGCTGAGTCTTCGCAGGGATGCCGAGACGCCAGAGCGCTTCGTTCAACTCGTCCATGAAAGCCTTGACGCGGGGCTTTATCGCGCCGAAATAGTGGTCGTCCAGCTCCTGACCCTTCGGCGGCTTTGCGCCGAAAAGAGTTCGTCTCGTGAACATCAGATCCTTGCGCTTTTCATATAGCTCACGGTCGATGAGGAAGTATTCCTGCTCCGCGCCGACCATGGGAGAAACGCGGTGAACATTTTCGTTTCCGAAAAGACGAAGCACCCTGAGTGCCTGCGTGTTCAACGCCTCCATTGAACGCAGGAGCGGTGTCTTTTTATCAAGGGCCTCGCCGCTGTAGGCGCAGAACGCAGTGGGTATGCAGAGTGTGTTCTCCTTGATAAACGCGAAGGAGGTGGGATCCCATGCGGTGTAGCCCCTCGCTTCAAAGGTGGCTCTCAGCCCGCCGGAGGGGAAGCTTGATGCGTCGGGCTCGCCCTGAATGAGCTCTCTGCCGGAGAAGTCCATTATTACTCCACCGTCACCCAGGGGGTGGATGAAGCTGTCATGCTTCTCAGCGGTAATGCCGGTAAGCGGCTGAAACCAGTGCGTATAATGGGTCGCACCCTTGGAAACGGCCCAGTTCTTCATTGCGGAGGCGACCTCGTTGGCGATGGAGCTGTCAAGCTGTCGGCCTTCGTTGATGGTTTGATTCAATCTGTTGAAAACATCCGCAGGCAGAACCGACCTCATAACCCGGCTGTCAAATACGTCACAGCCGAAGTATTCTTTTATACCGCTCACGACAAATACCTCCCAATTTGAAAATATGTGTCGATTATAGCACTTGGAAAAAATAAATCAACCATGACATAAGATATAATTTTATATTGAAGTGTTGCCGGCCGTCTGTAAAAATTTGTATAAAAGTTGCCGTTACAGGAAAAAGATGGTATAGTGGCGATGAATATGTGTCAAGGAGCGCGTTAATGGCATTTTTAAGCGATATTGAAATAGCACAGCGGTGCGTCATTCGTCCCGTGAGTGAAATAGCCTACCTTGCCGGGATAGACGAAAGCTATCTCGAACAGTACGGCAGATATAAGGCAAAGGTCGATCTCAGCTATCTCAACGAAAAGAGGCCGGAGGGCAAGCTTGTGCTGGTCACGGCCATGACTCCCACGCCCGCGGGCGAGGGCAAAACAACTACCACCATCGGCCTTGCCGATGCATTGCGGAGGCTCGGGAAGCGTGCCGTCGTTGATATGCGGGAGCCCTCTCTCGGCCCCGTTTTCGGCGTGAAAGGCGGCGCCTGCGGCGGAGGATATGCGCAGGTCGTACCGATGGAGGATATAAACCTCCACTTTACCGGAGATATCCACGCTATCGGCGCGGCCAACAACCTGCTTGCGGCCATGCTCGACAATCATATACAGCAGGGCAACGTACTCAATATCGACCCCGAGCGCATTACATGGAAGCGCTGTGTCGATATGAATGACCGCCAGCTTCGCTTCATTCGTGACGGGCTGGGAGGAAAGAGTAACGGAGTGCCGCGTGAGGACGGCTTTGATATTACCGTTGCAAGCGAGATAATGGCGGTGCTCTGTCTCGCGGGCTCGCTTGCGGATCTAAAGGAGCGCCTTGCGAGAATAGTTGTCGGCTACACCTATGACGACAGACCCGTAACCTGCCGCGAGCTCAAGGCGCACGGGGCGATGGCCGCGCTTTTGAAGGACGCCATCAAGCCCAATCTTGTCCAGACGCTTGAGGGAACGCCCGCGTTTGTTCACGGCGGCCCCTTTGCGAATATAGCCCACGGTTGCAGTTCTGTGCTTGCCACAAGAATGGCGATGAGAACGGCCGAGTATACGGTTACCGAGGCTGGCTTCGGCGCGGATCTCGGTGCGGAAAAGTTCCTTGATATAAAGTGCCGCACGGCAGGACTTGTGCCGGACGCGGTAGTTGTCGTGGCTACCGTTCGGGCACTTAAAATGCACGGAGGCGTGGGAAGGGACGGGCTTGACCGTCCCGATGTCGCCGCGCTTGAGCGCGGTATGCCGAACCTCATCCGCCATGTATCCAATATAAAAAACGTTTTCGGCCTGCCATGCGTCGTCGCGGTCAACCGCTTCCCGACCGATACCGACGAGGAGATAAAACTCGTGATAGACAAATGCGCCGAGCTCGGGGTTAACGTCAGGCTGTCAACGGTCTGGGCCGATGGCGGCGCGGGCGGACTTGAGCTTGCCGGGGAGGTAGTGCGCCTGTGCGGGGAGGAGCGCGGGAGCTTTCAATACTGCTATGCATCGGAAGCCGGCATTGAGGAAAAGCTTGAAGCCGTGGTACGAAAGGTCTACGGCGGCGCGGGAATTTCCGTCCTGCCTGAGGCGAAGCGCCGTATAGACCGCCTTACCGAGTTGGGCTTTGGTGCGCTCCCGGTCTGCATAGCAAAGACACAGTACAGCTTTTCCGACGATAAGACCGCGCTCGGCGCGCCCGAGGGCTTCACGGTGACGATAAAAAACGTCAGGCTTTCCGCGGGAGCGGGCTTTGTCGTCGCCATGGCCGGCGACATTATGACAATGCCCGGTCTGCCGAGATCCCCTGCCGCCGAGAAAATAGACGTGGACGAAAACGGCGTCATATCCGGCCTGTTCTGAAAAATGCCCCGCTCGAACATGACGAGCGGGGCATTGAACATTCGGCTTTTCGGAGCCATATCCGCTCAAAGAACGGATATCTCGGGCGCGGCCATGCTTCGCACGGTGTTGCAATAAAGGACGGAGCCCGCTTCGGACACGCCGGCAAGGACGATAAGATCGGGACGGATACAGCGTATCACCGGTTCCTCACCGTAACACTCCTCGTAGTACAGCCATCCGCCGCTTATCTTCACCGGCACGGACGAGAGAGAAAGCTTTGCACCCTTGAGCGGGAGATAATGAGTCATCCAGAAGCGGTCGTTTTCCGCAGAGCAGGGCATAATATCGGCGCTGTCAGCAAGTATGGTCGTCTTTCCACAGCCTTTTTCGGACATGAGCCACCATGCACAGGAGCAACCGAGCTCTCCACCGCCGATGACCGCGATGATTTTTCCGCAGACGTCGGGGAGCGAACCGGGGTGTCTCATGATGTTATCCGCGAAAACAAAGGGGATCTCGCCCCAGCCGGGGATAGTGGGAACAGCCTTCTCCCCGCCGTGGGCAAAGACGATGCTCTCAAAGCTTCCGGCCGCAAGTATTTCGGCGTTTGCGGCTGTGGAGAGCTTTGCGGTTATGTTATCACATTCGGCTATGCGCCGTCTGAGATTCAACAGGTAATTATTTATCGAGGCGTTAACGACCGGACGCGACAGCGCACAAAGCCTGCCGCCGAGCACATCGGTGCGCTCAAAGAGAGTGACGCGGTGCCCGTTACGCGCCGCTTCGAGGGCGTAGAGCATACCGTACAGTCCACCGCCGACGACGGCTGTACGCTTCCTCGGCGCGGGAATAACGCCAAAGGAAAGCCCCTGAGCTTCGAAAAGGTATGGAACTATATCATTGCAGCTACCCTGTACGGCCTTTTTACACCAGAGAGGGTCTGCAACTATGGCGGAGCCGGGGGAGACAGCCGAGCACAGCCCGTCTCTCAGCGCGGCCTCGGCAATATCGGGGCAATCGAGCTTGCCCGAGCCGATAACACAGATGTCTTTACCGCTTCGGGCTTTAACATTCACAGCCTTGAAATAGTCAAGCACGGCCTTTGAGACATCAAGACAGCATCCTGCGGGCATAGCCGCGGCAGGGGAGAGCAGCCACTCGTTCTCAAGACAGCCAAGGCGCGTTTCAAATACGTCAACGCCTGCCACTGCAAGCTTCGTCATATAACTCAGGGCTTCGGCAATGGAGCGTTGGCGCTTGCCGGCGCCATCTCCGCCGAGCTCGTTTACCGCGTGGCTGAGCGCGATCCTGTAAAAAATCGGGAGACCGTCACCGATGCGCCTGCGTATCTCGCTAACGAGCGCGACGCCGAACTCGCAGGGGTCGCTGTATTTACCGATGACCCTTCTGTTCCACACTCTGATGCTGATCCTGTCAAGCAGACTTCCGGATATGCCGTAGAGACATATCCCGTCAAATCCGGAGGAAACAGCGTTTGCCGCAGCCTGCGCGGCGCGCCCTATAAGGCGGGTGTAGGACAGATCCGAGGATAGTACCGACGACGGATCGACCCGATCGGAAGCAATATCAAGCTGAGCCAGTATAAGCGAGCCGCGGGAATGAACGCCGGAGGTCAATCGCCTCCACCCGTCCGCAGTGAATGAGGAGCCGTCCGCCGCAATGGGAGCCGTGCATAAAAGACCCGTGCCGCCCTTGGCACATTCCAGAAGAAAATGCTCGCTCTCATTTGCGGGAGCACCGTTTATGAGCTCAGCCCGGACATTCGGCTCGGGAATATAAACAACTCTGTTTTTCGCGGTGACGCCGTTATACTCAATAGGAGAAAAAAGACTGGTGTACGGATGCAGGGCACTTGTAAACTCTGCGCCGCCCATGCGTGAATTAAATCTGTCTGCCGTGTCCCATGACGCATATTCTCGCTCAAGCTCACAGACCAGTTCGTCTTTCCTGATTTTTTTCATTCTCAGCCCTCCCGCTGCCATGCTTTTCCATACCTGATTTTAGCATCCGAAACTCTAAATGGCAAGAAAATAATAACCTTGCCTCACAATGTCCCCTATGCTATAGTAAAAATGAGGTGATAAGCGTGAAGTATGTTCGCCCGGAATATTACGATGATTTTCGATGCGTCGCGGATGAATGCCGTCACAGCTGTTGCGTCGGCTGGGAAATAGAGATAGACCCCGACAGCCTTGAGCGCTTTTACGCGATAGGAGGAAGCCTTGGCAAAAAACTGAGAGACTGTATAGCCACAGAGCCGGAGCCGCATTTTATACTTGACCGGGACGAGCGCTGTCCGTTTCTCAACGAAAGCGGGCTGTGCGAGCTTATTCTTGAGCGGGGCGAGGATGTGCTGTGCGACATCTGTACAGAGCACCCGCGCTTCTACAACGAGTTTTCCGCAAGAACTGAATATGGTGTCGGTATGTGCTGCGAGGCCGCGGCAAAGCTGCTGCTTGAGCACGAGGGGGCCGTCTCACTCATATGTGAGGAGCTTGGCGGCGGTGAGGAGCCCGAGGAGGAACGGGAGCTTTTTGCGCTTCGTGACGACATCCTCCGTGTTCTTGACGAGAGCGGGAGCTTTATGCAGTGCATTTCCGACGCGGCAAGGGCGGCCGGGACAAGGCCGCCGCAGACGGATATTTGCACATGGCGCGATATGCTCCTTGAGCTTGAACGGCTGGACGGGAGCTGGACGGAAAGACTTGAGAGCCTCCGGGACATCGACACGCAGAGGCTCGAAACCGCGCTTGACGCTCCGCGCTACAGACGCATTGCGGGGTATATCATTTTCCGCCACTTCGCCGCGACGGACAGTGAAAAGCGTGGGGCTGTGGTGTGCCTTGCCTGCGTTGCGGCGAGCATCGTGTGCGCGCTTGACCTCTGCTTCGGGCAGGACAGTGAGCATTTGAGAATGTTTTCCACGGAAATCGAATATTCCGATGTGAACGTCGGGCTCATACTCGATAAATTCACATAAAAAGCTTTGCTTTTGCGGCGCTTATATGATATCATGAATCGTTAATAATACAGGAGAGATGTACCCGTGCGCGAGGATGCGCGGAGTATAGCGGTAAAATTATGCCAGACTTCAGAAACGAAATTGAACGGCGCAGGACGTTCGCGATTATCTCGCACCCTGACGCCGGTAAGACGACACTTACCGAAAAGCTCCTCCTTTACGGCGGGGCGATACAGATGGCCGGCTCGGTCAAGGGCAAGGCCACCGCGAGACACGCCGTGTCCGACTGGATGGAGCTTGAAAAACAGCGCGGTATTTCTATTACCTCCTCTGTCATGCAGTTCGAGTACGAGGGTTATTGCATAAATATCCTTGATACCCCGGGACATCAGGACTTTTCGGAGGATACCTACCGCACCCTCATGGCGGCCGACTCCGCTGTTATGGTCATCGACGCCGCAAAGGGTATCGAGCCGCAGACACGAAAGCTTTTCAAAATCTGCGCTATGAGGCACATCCCCATATTCACGTTTATAAATAAGCTTGACCGCGAGGCGCGCAGTCCCTATGACCTTATGGAGGAGCTTGAGAACGAATTCGGCATCGGAACCTACCCCATGAACTGGCCCATCGGTTGCGGTCAGGAATTCAAGGGCGTGTATGACCGTGAGAAAAAGGAGATCCTCGCCTTCACCGAGTTTCACCGGGGAGCAAGCAAAATAAAGGCCGTCGAGTGCAGTCTTGACGATACTGAAGCTCTTGACTCCCTTATCGGCTCACGCCTTCGAGGGACGCTCACCGACGATATAGAGCTTCTGGACGGCGCCGGGTATGAGTTCGATATCGACCTTGTCCGTAGCGGAAAGCTCAGCCCGGTATTCTTCGGCTCAGCGCTCAATAACTTCGGTGTCGAACCATTCCTTGAGAGCTTCCTGAAAATGACCATGCCACCGTTGCCGCGCATATCCAACGACGATATAATTGACCCATTTGACGAACGCTTCTCCGCCTTCGTGTTCAAGATACAGGCCAACATGAACAAGGCGCACCGCGACCGTATCGCCTTCATGCGCATCTGCTCCGGCAAGTTTGAGCGCGACAGAGAGTATTTCCACGTTCAGGGCGGCAAGGCGCTCAGACTTGCTCAGCCGCAACAGCTCATGGCCTCCGAACGCGCCATAATCGACGAGGCGTATGCGGGAGATATTATCGGAGTATTCGACCCGGGCATATTCTCCATCGGCGATACCATATGCGAAAAGGGAATGAACGCCTGCTTCGAGGGGATACCGACATTCGCGCCGGAGCATTTCGCCGGTGTCGAACGTACCGACACCATGAAGCGCAAGCAGTTTGAAAAGGGGATAATGCAGATAGCGCAGGAGGGCGCGATACAGATCTTCCATGAGCCGTATACCGGAGTTGAGGAGGTCATTGTAGGCGTCGTCGGCGTGCTCCAGTTCGAGGTGCTCGAATACAGACTCAAGACCGAGTACGGCGTGGATATCCGTCGCAGAGCCATGCCATACGAGCTTGTCCGCTGGGTGGAGAATGAGGATGTAGATATAAGCTCACTCAATCTTACCAGCGATACAAAATGGGTACAGGATTTCAAGGGGAACAATCTCCTCCTTTTCACCTCGGAATGGTGCATAAGCTGGGCGCTTCAGAAAAACGAAGGCCTCAGACTCAGAGAATTTAACAGGGAGTGACAGCTATGGCAGAGAAGCTTGTTATTGATGTATTCAAATTAAAGACAGCGGAGCAGTTTTCCAAACTCCTCTCAGAGGGAGAGAGTAAGCTTGAGGCGGTCAGCGCCGCCGCGCTTACAGCCTCCCATGCCTGCGCCCTTGCGCACCGCGCCGCGCTCATTGCCCACAACAGTGAAGAGGGAAACGAACGCCTTGATTATCTTGAAAGAAATCTTGAGATCGTCAGAGGCTACATGGTTCATCTCATCGACGAGGACATCAAGAGCCGCGGACCGATAAACAGAGCACGCAAGGAGGGCACGGCACGTGAGATCGAGGCGTGCATCCAGCCCGCTACCTGTATCGCGGCAGAGATCATCAATATGATGGGGCAGTGTCTTGCCTTCATGGACGAGCTTGCCGATATCTGTCCGACGGACGGTATGCACTATCTGGGAGAGGCAGCGGAGTTTGCACTCTCCGCACTTAGGAGCTGCCGCCTGTACATCCTCAATATGACAAGAGGAAGCACCGACGATACCTATCTCTATGTAACACGCAGGGAGAATCATATCGCGCTTGATGAGGCGCTTGCGGTATACGGCTCCGTCATCGGAAAAGTCGAATCCGCGCTGAAGTGATTTCCGGACAGGGAGGGTCGGACTGTGGACAGCAGAATAGAAGCGCTTCGCGAGATCGTTGAGGAGAGTGACAACATTGTTTTCTTCGGCGGCGCGGGGGTCAGCACCGAGAGCGGTATACCCGATTTCCGCAGTGTTGACGGACTTTATAATCAGAAGTGGAAATATCCACCGGAGACCATCCTCAGCCACAGCTTTTTTGTCCGGCGACCGGAGGAGTATTACCGCTTCCACCGTGAAAAGCTGGTGATAGACGGTGTGAAGCCAAACCGCGCTCATATCCGCCTTGCCGAGCTTGAGCGGGAGGGAAAGCTTCGCGCCGTAATAACACAGAATATCGACGGACTCCATCAGGCGGCGGGCAGTAAAAATGTGCTGGAGCTTCACGGAAGCATACTGCGTGCCTATTGCTCACGCTGTCGCAGACCCTGTGACGCGCACGCCATGAACCACGGAGAGGGCGTGCCAAGGTGCGCCTGCGGAGGTGTCATAAGGCCGGATATCGTCCTGTATGAAGAACCGCTCGATCAGGATATAATGGTAAAAGCGATAGAATATATCCGCAATGCAGACGTGCTTATCGTAGGCGGGACTTCGCTGAACGTGTATCCCGCCGCCGGCCTTATCAACTATTACCGGGGCGATAAGCTTGTTCTGATAAATCTCAGCAGTACTCCCTATGACAGCGATGCAGACCTGATTATAAACGAAAAGATCGGGGAGGTGTTTGCACAGATATGAGGAAGGTGGATATTTTAGGCATCAAGTTCGACAATGTTAGTATTGTCGAAGCTGTAGAGCATGCCATTCGCGTGATGGACGCGGAGGGAAGCGCATATATACTTGCTCCCGATTATGAGACTGTCCTTGCCGCAAAAAACGACAGGCGTCTGCGTCTTGCCATGAACGGGGCGGAGATGGTGATACCCTCCGGTTCGGGCGTGATCGCGGCCTCCCACATTCTCGGAAGCCCCCTTGTGCAGGAAATCCCCGGAGCCGTGCTTGCCTCCGCAATGCTCGCGCGCATGAGCGACGGCGGAAAAACCGTCTACACCGTGGGGAGCGGAGCGGAGCTCGAAAAGGCATCCGCCGCAATTGAAAAGCGTTACCCGGGGATAAAGACTCTCGGCTACTCGGATGTGAGACTTTTCAGCGATGATCATATCGTGGCCGCGATAAACGGGAAAAAACCGGATCTTGTCCTTGTCGGGCTTGAGCCGAAGGATCAGGAGCTCTGGATAGCGGCAAATGTAAAGAAGCTTGACGTGGGGCTTGTCATTGGCCTTGGGGATGTTTTGCGCGATTACGCGTCCGAGCCTGTGACAGTGGCACGCAAATGTAAAACGGCGCTTCTCGATTACCCGGGATTTATACTGGCCTCCGTCTTTCAAAGGCTCACCGGTTCAGTATGACCAAGCCGGAAAAGGGGCTTCCGAAGAAGCCCCGATAAACTCAGCAGCCGCAGGAGTTGCAGCCGCAGCCACTGTTGTCGTTGCAGCCGCAGGAGTTGCACCCACAGCCGTTTCCGCCCCAGCCGAAGAGGATGATTATGAGAATAATGATCCAGAGGGTGCTGTTATTACCGCAGGAATTGCAGAACATATAGTATTCCTTTCTCCGCGCTTACATGATGTTGTTCCCTCGCTCCCTGCGCGGAAGGAGACGACGTATCGCACATCTGTGTATATGCCGGGGGTTACAGACGCGCCCCGGAGCAGAGCGGATAAGTAAGCCTTTTCTCATCGCTCGCGCCATAATATGCTTCAGGGAAACGTTTTGTCACAGGATGGTTGTGGCGCGACTGACGCGAAACCAAGGAGGTTTTTATGCCAGATAAAAAAAAGAAGGATCTCAAGCGCTTCTCGATATCCGAGCAGGGCGATGAAATTTCAACTACAGATAAGCCGAAGGGCGGGCGCGCCTCTATCGGCAAAGCCGCCGGGGAGGTAAAGAGCTTTGTCCGCGACAGAGGAAAGTCGGTAGACAGGCTTTTTGTCGACGAGACCGGCGAGGAAAAAAGCAACTACACCGGCGACGAGCAGTCGGAGCGCGATTACAGCCCCGTGCGCCAGAGCAGAGAGTATCGCTCGGGTTGCCTCGGCGGAGTGATGTACTTCGTCTTTGTTGTGTGTATCAGTATCGTGCTTGCGTGTCTTGCGTGGATGGCGGTTAGCGACGCGCTTGCCCTCAACAAGAGCGGCTTTACGGCGGAGGTCACACTGCCCTCGTCGATATTCACCTACGAGACGGTGGACACCTTTGACGATGATGGGAACAAGACAGGCACAAAACGTGTCTCCCATGCCGATATCGGCTATGTTGCCAACGAACTCAAGGAAGCGGGACTCATTGAGTATAAATGGCTCTTCGAGGCGTTCTGCAAGCTGTCTACCGCGGACGAGAAGGTAAGCCCCGGCACCTATGATCTCAGCTCCAGCTTTGACTATCGTGCGCTTATCAAGAATATGCGCCCCGGCTCAGGTGCCGCGATGACGATAACGGTCACCATTCCCGAGGGCTTCACCATGCGTCAGATATTCGAGCGCCTTGAGGAAAACGGGGTATGCTCCTATGATGATCTCATGGAGGCGGCGACCAACGCAACGTTCAACTACAACTTTCTTGAAGGCACGGAGCCCGGTGACCCCAACCGTCTTGAGGGCTTCCTGTATCCCGATACCTACGAGTTCTATGTCGGTATGCAGGCATCGAGCGCGATCAACAAGCTGCTGGAAACCTTCTACTACAAACAGACCGCAGATATGCTCAAGATGGCGGATTACCGCGGCATAACCATGCGCGATGTGGTCATCATGGCGTCGCTCATCGAGAAGGAAGCCGCGAACGATGATGAACGTCCGATAATTTCCTCCGTCATCTACAACCGCATAAATGCCGGTATGACTCTCGGGCTTGAATCCGCAATCCTCTATGTCCACCCCGAGCACGAGGGACTGCCCACGGCGGAAATGATGGAGGAGGATTCCCCGTATAACCTCAACAAAAACCTCGGCCTGCCGCCGACTGCGATATGCAGTCCGGGGCTGCCCTCCATCAATGCGGCGCTGAACCCCGCCGACACCCAGTATTATTACTTTATGCTCGATAACGAGACGGGGGCGCACCGCTTCTTTACAAACTATAACGATTTCTATAACTTTGTCAGGTCGCAGAGCAATGGATAAAAAAATCGAACTTCTCTCTCCTGCGGGAGACATGGAGCGGCTCATAATGGCGCTTCGTTATGGCGCGGACGCGGTGTATATGGCCGGACGTGAGTTTGGTATGCGCGCCGCCTCCGGGAACTTCGGCGAAGATGAAATGCGCGCCGCTATTGCTCTTGCGCATAAAAGCGGAGCGAAGGCGTATGTCACCTGTAATACGCTCCCGCGTGAGGACGAGCTCTCACGGCTCCCCGAGTATCTCGAGTTCTTACAGGATGCGGGTGCGGACGCGCTCATAATCGCAGACCTCGGTGTGCTTGAGCTTGCTAAGCGTCATGCGCCCAAGGTAAAAAAGCACGTCAGCACCCAGCTTGGTGTTATCAACAGCGCCACGGCAAACGCGCTGTACGCTCTCGGCGCGGATACCGTAGTCCTTGCGCGGGAAACGCCGCTTGCGGATATACGCAGAATACGCGCAAACACCCCGCCGGAGCTTCGAATTGAGGCATTTGTCCACGGCGCGATGTGCGTCTCCTTTTCCGGACGCTGTCTGCTCTCAAACTATCTGACGGGGCGAGATGCCAACCGGGGACAGTGCGCACAGCCCTGCCGCTGGAAATATCATCTGGTGGAGGAGACACGCCCGGGCGAGTATTTCGAGATCACAGAGGACGGCGGCACCCACATAATGAACTCGCGCGATATGTGCATGATAGAGCATATACCCGAGCTTATCGACGTCGGAGTTGCAAGTCTCAAAATCGAGGGGCGGATGAAGTCCGCGTATTATGCAGCGGTAGTAACAAACGCGTACCGTCACGCCATTGACGCGGCACTTGAGGGAAAACCACTTGAAAAAGTGTGGATAGACGAGACGAACAAGGTCAGCCATCGGCCGTACAGCACAGGCTTTTACTACGGTGAGCCCGGGCAGTATTACGCCGACGCCACATATTTTACGGCGGCAGATGTTGTGGCTGTGGTAGGGAACTGTGACGCCGACGGGAACGCTGTCCTTACTCAGAGAAACAAGTTCTTTCGCGGCGACGAGCTTGAGCTGCTGTTGCCAAATTCCGCACCGGAGAGCTTTATAGCGGAGCATATGTATAACGCGTCCGGCGAGGAGATCGCCGACACCCGTCACGCCGCGATGGAAATACATATGAAGCTTCCGAAATACGCGCCCGAAAACTCGATACTGCGCAAGTGCAGATAATACTTGACAAAAGCGACACATATGTTAAAATTGCTGAGGCTGTGACGAAACGAGTCGGAGCAGGGTATCACAGAGAGAGGCCGTAAGCTGAAAGACCTTATACCTCAACCGACAGCCACTTCCGAGCCTTCCCGCGAGAGCGGGACGTTTGCCTGCGTTAAGGGCGCACGAGATACCGCACCGCTGTGCGGTAATCAGGGTGGTACCGCGAACTGACCTTCGCCCCTGTTCCGGGGCGGAGGTATATTTTTTAGGGGACTGTTCGGCTGAACTGCCCGGGCTGAGAGGACATATACGAAAAAATATTTCGGAGGACAAATGAAATGGAAAAATACGGTGTAAACCAGCTTCGCGAAATGTTTCTGAGCTTTTTTGAGAGCAAGGGGCATCTTCGACTTCCCAGCTTTTCACTCATTCCACAGAACGATGCGAGCCTTTTGCTGATAAACTCCGGCATGGCACCCATGAAGCCCTACTTCAAGGGCGAGCAGGAGCCTCCCCGTCACCGTGTCTGCACCTGCCAGAAGTGCATACGCACCGGCGACATTGAGAACATCGGCAAGACCGCCCGCCACGGCACCTATTTCGAGATGCTGGGCA
>CAZPLL010000042.1:0-16201 GCA_964587485.1 uncultured Oscillospiraceae bacterium
GCAGATCATTATTTCACATCCGAAGGATATTTCACTTTAACATTGTCAACGGACATAATACAATTGATCTCGAAACATTCCTATACGAGAGAAAATGATTCGGTGTACTTTTCGCTTTTCTTTGCCTATTTTACGCACCGTTATACTGTTCTTTTTACGAAATAGATCCGCTTCGCGGGCGGCTGTTTTGCCCGGCTTCAGCGGCGGGGCGGTACTATTTCTTCTCCGGGATCACGGGCAGATAGAGGAAGCTGTCATATTTTCCGCCTGTATAAATGCGGTGCCTGCCGCGGTTCACATCCCTTGGCATATCCGCGGTATCCACCTTTGAGCCGGCAAACATTTCTTCCCCGCCGATGGTATACATCTCGCACTTTTCGCCGGGCATACAGGTGAAGCCCTCCTTCGGCAGGGTTATCTTCGCCATTTTCAGCTTGAACGGCCCTGACCACAGCTTCTTTGTCTTATAGGGCGCGACCGTAACGCGCAGAATATCGCCCTTCCTGAACCAGAGTCCCATGGGCCAGATGAGAATATCCACCGGGACTATCTCTCCGGCGCGGAGCTTCTGCTCCCGCTCCATGGACTGACGGGGATTTTCCTCGCTGCTCCTCGCCTCGTCAAGTTCGCGCAGAGACACGCGGATATATCCCTTTGCCGACATATCCATCCCCGGGCCGAGAGTGAATTTATACGGCAGGCCGTTGGGTCGGCGCTTCTCGACCATGACATACAGATCCATATCGTCATTGTCGAGCGCCGATACCCACAGCCGCAGCTTCATATAGCCGAGAATTTCCGTGTCCTCCGCCATTTTCAGGTCAAAGCGGAGGCCGCTTTTTTTGCGGTCGGAGTCGTACTCGGCATAGCTTTCGCACTCCACCGCGACTTTTTCGAGACGGCCCGCGTCGGCGTTGAGATACAGCTTTTGATACTGCGTGCGGGGAAGGGGAAAATCCTCCTCCGCGCGGTCAACGATGTCTTTGCCGCCGGGGTTCAGGACGCTCACGCGCACGCGCGGCGTATCCTCCCAGCCGTTGTCGATGCCCTTTAAGTAGCGGTCGAAGAATTTTCGCAGCTCTTCGGTGTGTCCGACGTGGTAATAATCGTCCCACTCGCCCGTGTTGTGGATGCGCAACCACTTCTCTTTCGAGGCGATGCGGCGGTAACCCTCTAACGTGCCGTAGGTGTGGATGGGGCTTGTGTAGCTTGCGACGATGTAGGCGGGAACGTCGATGGCCTCCAGCTCGGCCTCCTTGTCCTCCCACCATGCGTTCATGGTCGGGTGCTCACGCATCATGGAAATAACATCCTCAATGCCGCCGTTTTCCGTGGAGGCGAAGGAGTCGGACAGCATTTTGACAAACTCCGGCATCATCACGCCGCCGCGGGTGGCGACCTCGCGCGCACAGTCGCTCAGACCCTCCCACGGGGCGATAGCCGCAAGATGCTCCGGGCGCTGTGCTGCCGTGAACCACTGGGAAATGGCAAGCCACGAATTGCCGCTCATGCCCAGCCTGCCGTTGCTCCACGGCTGTTTCGCCGCCCATTCGATGATGTCCGCGCCGTCTCTGCCGTAGTCACTGCCGAAAAAGAGAATGATGCCCTCGGAATTATATGCGCCGCGCACGTCGGGATTGATGATGACATAGCCGTGGTCACACCAGTAGGCGGGGTCGGGTCCCTCAAACTTTTGCAGGCCGGACGTCGCCTCCATGGGTACGCCCGCGTGATTCGGCGTATCTTCAAGCCACTGAGAGCCGATCTCCTTCCCGTAAGGGCTCATTGCCACGATCGCGGGGTGGGGGAGCTCGTCATTGGGACGGAAAATATCCGTGTAGACGGTCACGCCGTCGCGCAGTTGAATCGGCACATCACGTTCCAGAATGATATCGCAGGGGAGCGGCATATAGCCCTTGAGCCGGACGGAGCCCTTCCTGAGAAGCAGTTTTTCCGGCTTGTAGCCCGTATATCTCGCGCAGGGAGAATTCACCGGCAACGCGCCGCGCACACGGAGGGTCATTTCGTTGCCGTGCCTGTCGTGAGTGATTATCGTTCTTTGACCCATTTATCTGCCCTCCCCGTCGTTCGGCTCGAAATATTCAAAGCCGTTTTCCTGCTCGAACTGCTCCCCGAAGCGCTCATAATAGCCGCGGTCGGTAAACTCGTAGGGGCTGTCCTCCCTGCCCAGCACAGCCTCGGGCAGGTTGATAAGCAGAAAGCTCAGCACCGCCGTCGCGACGATCGCCATGAGCCACTGTACGGGCTTCGGGCGGTTTTCTTTTTTCCCGAACAGCTCACGTGCCAGCCCCACTCCCACGGGCAGGAAGCCGAACAGCGACGTGATGAGTCCCGGCGAATACAGCGTGTTCATGCCGTACCCGGCGAAGATCCGCATATCCTGCACGCCGATGGTGACGTGTATCACGAGCTCAAAGGCGCAGAACATCATGACCGCGACGACCGCCGGCTTGCGAAAGCCCCACACTCTCAGCACGACGCACCCGAGCACGACCGCGCCGAAGTTGGTTATCATGTCCGTCAGACGGTTCATGGGGTAGCGGCTCAGCAGTGTCGAGCCGTGGGCGAGGTTATACGAATAGTGCAGTCCTCCGGGCAGTACCCATTCCTCCAGCACATGGAGGATGAGGACGATTATCGCCATGGCGCAGAGGATGTTGAGCCTGTCCCATTTCCTGCGATTTTTCCAAATTCGCACCCCCAGCACGATGCCGATCGCCGCCATGACATACAGCCAGACGGACAGCCAGCCCTGCATAACTGTTTCCATAAAAACCGCTCCTTTGCAAAAATATTTTCGATACTATTGTATCACAGCAGGTTTTATGCTACAATAGTATCGAAAACAAGTGCTACAGGGAGCGCAAAACTTGTAGCGAAACAGGAGGTCTACTATGAAAAAAGCGGGAAAGCTCTGGCTGTCCGTCTGGCTGTACATGATGGTTCTGGTCGGCGGAGTTATTATCGGAATCGCAGTCTGCAGCCGGTCGGTGTGGGGCTTACAGCAGATGTTATTTGCCGCCGCGACCGCACTGCTGCCGCTCCATGTTCTGGAGGAGTGGCATTTCCCCGGCGGCTTTCACTCCATGTATAATCTCATGGCGGGCTCCGACCGTCCCGACCGCTATCCCATGAACCGAATGAGCGATATGTGGACAAACCTCATCGGCGTGTTATTCGGCTGTGTGGTGCTGGTGGTGGGGGCGAGTCCGTTCTTCTGCGTGATGCAACTGTTTCTCTGCTGTGCGGAGGTGTTCGGGCATTTCTCGGGCGGAGTTTTTCTGTATCGGCGGTTTAGGGGCAGGGGCAAGCGCGGTATTTACAGCCCCGGCATGGCGACTACGGTCTTCGGATATATCCCCGTTGCCGTCGGTATCGTAATTTCGTTCTTCACGCAGTCCGCACCGACGGCCACCGAATTTATTTTGGCTCTTGTCTGCGGCGTGGTGCTGGGCGGCCTGTCGCTGAAGCTGCCGGAAAAGCTGTTGAAGGACGAAAACACCCCCTACGGCTATACATGGGGCGACGGATATTTGAACAAATACACGGAGGCGAGCGAAAATGTATCACATCAGCCGTGACAAACGGGCGGCACAGTCCGCGGAGCTTATCTATGACGGGCTCCTGCAATGCCTTGCGCATAAGCCCTTTGACCACATCACCGTCACCGATGTACAGAGAGCCTCCGGCGTGGCGCGGACGACAATCTACCGTTGCTTTGATAACCTGTCGGACATTCTGTACTGGCGGTGCGACCTCTGCTTTCGGGAAGCACTGCGCTTCGGCGAGCCGAATGACGCGCCGGACGAATGGCAACTGATACAGAGCTTTTTTTCGTACTGGACGGAGCACAGCGACATTCTCAAGCTGCTCATCGACATAAATCGACAGGATATAATTTACGCCTGTCACATGAAAAATGCGCAGGCGCTGGAGCGGGTCTACGGCACGTTGCCCGGGCTGGACGGGACGACCCGGCGGTATTTTATGGCACTGCGTACCGGCGTGACCGTCAGTATGCTCAAGGCGTGGCTGGACGGCGGCAGACGCGAATCCGCGCAGGAGCTTATTGATATTCTCAGGCACCAGCTTGTGATTTTATCATCGGGAATTTTATAAGGGACGCAATATAATCCCCCGGCAACACCCATATTTCGGGGACTGCCGGGGGATTGTATGTTCGCCGTTTTCACTTGTCACGTCCTTCTGCGGCTTACAGTCGGATATATCTGAAGGGCTCGGTGAAGTTCCCGTCGGAGTCCATATACGAACCCACAGTGATCTCCTCGCAGTTCTCCCCACCGAAGCCGTCCTCGTCCTCGAAATATCTGCCGTCCGGCTGTAGTGTCCATTCAAAGCGAGCCCTGCCGTCCTTGTACGCGCCGAGCCAGACCCCGAAGCGTATCCTGTTTTCAAGCGGAAATTCCAGCGCCCTCGTCCATTCGCCCTCCTCGATGCCGGGGAAGCCCTGTATCTCGCCGTCGTCGTTAATGATACAGCGCCGAAATTCCGGGTCATCTTTTTTCAGGAGAACCACATTCGACAGGCGGTATCCGCCCAGCCCGTTGTATACCTGATCATATTCATAATAAATCCCCTCTCCGAGCTCTTCTTTTAGCCGGCGAGGCTTTTCCGTGTCCGTCTGACCGGTGTGTATGCCTGAGTTTTGTCCTTTGCCGTGTCCGGACATTCTGCAAAACAGCCTTGAAAAACACTTCATGTCATAATGCCTCCCTTTATGTCAGTAGATACGGCTCTCATCCCCCGCGCACAACGTGCGGAATGTCATTATTATAATTGTTTCTGTCGTTGCCGTCAACGCCCGTCGGTGCGGGAAACGCGTGCGCATATTTCACCGTTCTTTGCAGACAATAGCAGGGAAGACAAATTGAGCCAAAGGAGAGAAATACATGAAAGCAACAGGAATCGTGCGCCGCATCGACGATCTCGGCCGGGTGGTGATCCCGAAGGAAATACGCCGCACCATGCGTATCCGCGAGGGTGACCCGTTGGAGATATTCACGGATAAGGATGGAGAGCTCATCTTCAAAAAATACTCGCCCATCGGGGAAATGACCGATTTTGCCTCGCAGATATGCGACAGTATGCGCCGCTCCACTGACGGCATTGCGGCGGTGTGCGACCGCGACGCGGTGATCGCCGTGGCCGGGGGCGCGAAAAGGGAGCTTCTTGACAAGCCGGTCAGCACTCAGCTCACCGACATAATGGATGGTCGCGGAGTATATCGCCACGACAGGGGCGGCAGCAGTCTGCCCGTGACGGCGCTGGACGACAGATTCTGTCTTTCCGTGGCGGCGCCGGTCATTTCCGAGGGGGATATCATGGGCTGTGTGATGTTCGTCACGGCGAAGGACAGTCCTCCCGCTGGCGACGCGGAGCTCAAGGTGGCGCAGACGGTGGCGAACTTCCTCGGCCACCAGATGGAGGGATAAAAGAGGTAAAGCACAGGGAGCGACGCAGATGTCACTCCCTGTGTTTTGGCTTGTCAAAAAGTTCAATTGTGTTTTAAGCTTGGCTCCTCTGGGAGTAGGCCGAAATCTTTATTTCTGCCCGAGAGGACATGAGAGGGAAACCAGCCCTCTCCGTCACGCCCGACGGCGTGCCACCTCTCCCAAAGTTAGAGGCAAGTGGCTTCGCGCACTTTGCTACTCTATCGCGCTTTGCATCCTTTAGCATACTTGCCCCTCCGTGAGAGCTGAGAATGTAAAAAGCGCACTACCCACCTTGGCTCCCTCTCAGTGGGAGCGGGGCGCCCTGTGTTTTCCTGTTGCAAGGGGCGGCGCGGGTGTGATAAAATACAGAAAAAGCGCAGGTGAGAGTTTATGATAAAGGAAGTCCGAATTACCACGCTCGAGGAGCTTATGCCGCTCATCTCCGAGCAGAAATACCGCCCCGAGCTTGACCGCAACCGCAGTCCCTATGTCTACCGGGGGATGCCAAACACTGAGTTCAGGATGGTGACAAGCCTCAGGCGAAACTGCAAAACACTTGAGGCCGTGCTTGAGCCGTCCATACTCAACAATTTCGCGAAGTACGCCGTGATCGAGGACGCGAACGTGGCGCACTCCGTCTGGCGGCAGATGATCATGGGACAGCATTACGGCCTGCCCACGCGCCTGCTGGACTGGACACATTCGGCGCTGATGGCACTGCATTTCGCCGTGAACGAGGACAATCTCGAAACCATGGATGATCACGACTGCATGGTATGGCGCATTGATATGAGCGAGCTGAATGCCCTCCTCCCGGAGGCATACAGGGAGGTTCTGGCGCAGAATAAGGCGGAGGTTTTTTCCGTCAGTATGCTCTCTTCGCTGGCTGACACCCCCGCGAAATATGACAGTGACATGGGTGACAGCGCCATGGTCGTGGTCGAGCCGCCCAGCATCGACAGCCGCATCGTCAACCAGTACGCATTTTTCACCGTTGTCCCCATGGGCATGGATGATGTTGAGGCGTTCCTTGACCGGCACACCGGGAACACCGTGAAGTATGTCATAGACCGGAGTCTGCGCTGGCGCGTGCGGGATATGCTCGACCAGCTTGACGTGAGCGAGCGTATAGCCTACCCCGGCCTCGACGGGCTGTCGAAATGGATCGCCCGCCACTACTTCGTAAAGGACTCACAGCTTTGATGACAAAACCCCACCGGTACAACTGCACCGGTGGGGTTTATTGCTGATATTACTCTTGTGCTTTTACCACTCGAGATTCTTCTCGGTAGTCTTGCTGAAGACGTGTGCAACGTTACCGTCGAAGGCAAACTTGACCTGCTCGCCCATGGCGAAGCTGCCCTTGCCGTCGATGGTGGGGACGATGATGATGATGTCCTTGCCCTCGGCAGTTACGTGGAGGTGGACGGAGGAGCCCATCATCTCGGACACGTCAACACGCGCGTCAACACCCTGCTCGCCCAGAACGGTATGCTCGGGACGCACGCCGAGGGTGATGTCCTGAGGCTCGACATTGTTGGCCGCGAGGCGTGCCTGCTTCTCCTCGGAGAGCTCGACCTTCAGCCCGCTCAGAGCGACGAAGTATTTGCCGTCTTCCTTGAGGAGCTTTGCGTCGAAGAAGTTCATCTGCGGAGTGCCGATGAAGCCCGCGACAAACAGGTTGCGGGGGTTATTGAACACTTCCTGAGGAGTGCCGATCTGCTGGATGTAGCCGTCGCGCATGATAACGATACGGTCGCCCAGAGTCATGGCCTCGGTCTGGTCGTGGGTGACATAGATGAAGGTGGTGTTGATACGCTCGCGCAGCTTGATTATCTCGGCGCGCATCTGGTTACGGAGCTTTGCGTCAAGGTTGGAGAGCGGCTCGTCCATCAGGAACACGGAGGGGTCACGGACGATGGCGCGGCCGATGGCGACACGCTGTCTCTGGCCGCCGGAAAGTGCCTTGGGCTTACGGTTGAGGTACTGGGTGATGTCCAGGATCTCGGCCGCCTCGCGGACCTTCTTGTCGATGACTTCCTTCTTCTCCTTGCGGAGCTTGAGGGAGAAGGCCATATTTTCATAAACCGTCATGTGCGGGTAGAGAGCGTAGTTCTGGAATACCATCGCGATGTCGCGATCCTTAGGTGCCACGTCGTTCATGAGCTTGCCGTCGATGTACAGCTCGCCCTCGGTGATCTCCTCAAGGCCGGCGACCATGCGCAGGGTGGTGGACTTACCGCAGCCGGAGGGGCCGACAAGAACGATGAATTCCTTGTCCGCGATCTCAAGATTGAACTCCTGCACTGCGACGACACCCTGATCGGTGATCTGAAGGTTGACCTTCTTTTCCTCGGGCTCGTCCTTGCTCTTTTTCTTTTTCTTCTTCTCCTCACCGCTGATGTACGGATAGATCTTCTTTACATTTTTCAGTGATACAGTTGCCATTCTTTACCGACTCCGACCGCCCGGCCTCCGCCGTGACGTCCTCGCGCGGGCATTCGCCACGCGCCTTACGACAGGTCTCCACACTGCCGCACCCCGAGCCTCAGGGACAGATTATTCCTCCTTTTTTGTTGCTGTACGCGACTTTTTGTGGAGAGCCGCGCACGCATTATGATGTGCCCGTTTCAAGCCATATTATTATATATGAAGCCCGTTTTTCACGCAAGTAGAATTCCGGCGCCCGTTTTTGTCTATTTTGCTAATAGAAGGCATTTTTTTCGCGCATCAATGCATAGGATGCATAGGATGCTGATTCAGCATGGAGGGCGGAATATGAGAGTTTTGAGATCGGGCAGCACGGGGCCGGCGGTACAGCTTTTACAGCTTGCGCTTGTCCGTGCGGGCTATGGGCCGCTTGAGACAGACGGGATATTCGGCAATGCGACGCGCGCGGCGCTGACGCGTTTTCAGCGTCAGGCGGGTATCACTGCCGACGGTATAGCGGGACGGGAGACGCACAGGGCACTCTATCCGTGGTATACGGGCTATATCACTTACACGCTTCGTCCGGGAGACACGCTGTACACCCTCGCCGGGTGCTACGGTATTTCCCTCTCGGCGCTCATCACGGCGAACCCGGGGCTCGACCCGGCGGCGCTCCGCCCCGGACAGACGCTGACCGTGCCCCTGCCGTTCGACGTTGTGCCGACGGATATCGCCTATTCCTCGGAGCTTGTCGGCTATGTCGTGCGCGGGCTTGCCGCGCGGTATCCGTTCATCACCGTGGGCGACATAGGGCGAAGCGTAATGGGGCGGCCGCTTTTGCGCATGGCGCTGGGCTCCGGCGAAAACCGGGTGCTCTACAACGCCTCGCACCATGCGAACGAATGGATAACGACACCGATACTGCTGAAATTCGCCGAGGAGCTTGCGGGGGCTTATGTCTCCGGGGGTGAGCTTCTCGGGCGGAGCGCGGCGGAGATAATGCAGTATGCGACGATATATCTTGTCCCGGCGCTCAACCCCGACGGGATAGACCTTGTGACCGGGGAGCTGACCGGCGGGAGCTACTATGAATACACCCGGACGATCGCCGCCGATTATCCGCGCTTTTCGTTCCCGGAGGGGTGGAAGGCCAACATACGCGGCATCGACCTGAATCTCCAGTACCCCGCCGAATGGGAACAGGCGCGCGAGAACAAATTCGCCGCAGGCATCGTCTCCCCGGCACCGGCGGATTACGTCGGCTCCGCGCCGCTCACCGCACCCGAGAGCCGCGCGATGTTCGACTTCACTCTCTCGGTTGACCCGGCGCTGACCTTAGCCTATCATACTCAGGGGCGTGTGATATACTGGCGCTTCCGCGACTATGAGCCGGAGAATTCGCTTGAGATAGCGCGGCTGTTCTCCGATGTGTCGGGCTACGCGGTGGAGGAGGTGCCGTTTGAGTCGGGCTTCGCGGGCTACAAGGACTGGTTCATTCAGGATTTTAATCGCCCGGGATATACCATTGAGGCGGGGCTCGGCGTGAATCCCCTGCCCATATCGGACTTTGACGTGATATATCGACGAAATCTCGGCATACTCACCCTCGGCGCGCTGGTAACGTGACCCCCGGGGTGTTGGTTAATACGAAAAGAGGCAGCCCTTTTAAGGCCGCCTAAAGAAACACAATAGCCTTGGCTCCTCCGGGGGAGCCAAGGGGTTAGTGCGTTCGGACAGAATTTTTGTCTGATCTACAGAAAATTTGCAGTTTTTTCTTGTTATATTGTTGCATTATAATGTATAATAACTTCATCATTATACACGGAGGGAACTGTCATGCGTAAACTCAAAAAGATAATTTCGTTTATTGTCGTTCTTGGCCTTATGCTTTCGTTTTCGACGGGGGCATTTGCCGCATCGTACACGGCGGCAAACTATGACGATTTGCAGACCGCCTTTGCCGACGACAGCGGGGAGGATGTCGATATCGACCTGACCGCGAATGTGACGGGTAGCTCCGATGAAGCCCTGACTGCAAAGGACGGCATTAAGTACACCATCAGTTCACAAAACGACAGTGTCCTCAACGGTGCAAGCTTCGACGGCGAGGGCGAGGTTGAGATCAACACCGACCTCACCGACACCCTCCATACCGAGGGAGACGTAACGGTGACCGTCAACGGTGACATTACCGCCACCGGCGAGGACTCCGACGGCGTACACGCCGGGGACAACAGCACCGTGACTGTCAACGGTGATATTGAGGCCTCCGGCGACGGTGTTCACACCGAGGACGAGAGCTCCGTGACCATTGTCGGCGACATTGACGCCGACGGCAACGGCGTATATACCATAGGCGACAGCACCGTGAATATCACCGGCAATATTGATGCCGAGGAGGACGGCGTGCATATCGGGGAAAGCAACAACTATGATATGAAGCAGAGTAGCGTGACCGTTAACGGCGATATTACTGCCGGTGGTGATGGCGTGGATGCACAGTATTCTAACTCGGTGACCGTTAACGGCGATATTACTGCCGGGGGTATCGGTGTGTACTCTCGTAGGGGTTGACTCAGTGACCATAAACGGCGATATCGCCGCTGATGGTTGGGGAGTATTTGCTGCACAAGGCAATTTAAGCCGCACCTTGACTGTAAACGGCGACGTTATCGGCCGCGGCGGTGTATATGTAGACCTTTACACTGTAATCATCAATGGCAATGTGACAGGTAGAGACGGTGACCCGGACAAGGTCGATTTCACCGACCCCAACAGCTACAGCAATGGCAGCACAGGGTTGGCTTGCTATGGCGGCTATAAAGTGTTTGTGAGCGGCAACGTGACCGGAGGAAAGGGATACGGCGCCTGTTCAAGTGGCGGCAGCGGGATTTATTCTTGCAATGACGGCTGGATCACTGTCGGCGGTAATATCATCGGCGGCGATGTTATCGCGGGCTCGGCTACTGCCCGACCCGGCCGGGAAAGTCAAGGCGGCACCGGTTTGCATATGTACAACGTCCCGGCAGTCACGGTCAAAGGGAATGTCGTGGGCGGTAGCACCGACGGAGTCAACGGGCACGGTGGCGACGGCGTGTATATCTTTTTTGTCGGATTGGTACCATCATCGCTGAGGGGGACGCTTAATGTGAACGGCTCCTCCACGGGCGGCAGGGGAGCTAAGAACGGCGCCGGGCTGATGTTCTATTTGGCCGGTTCGACGGGAATACGCTCCGATATTATTCCCAATATGTATTTAGGCAAGTGCAGTAGCGTTGAGGCTGACCACGAGCTGACGGAAGAAACGTGGCAAAGGCTGCTTGCCAAGCTGAGGATCGGTTATGCCGACGAAGAAGCGGAGGATCTCTTCTGGTTCAATGTCTACACGGATATCTGCCGCGCCGGGCAGGGTGACACCGTCACCGCGGCGGCGGCACACCGCATGACCGTACCCGTCTATGTCCTGCGTGCGGCGTATGAACACGGCGTCACACTCGTGATCGAGTGGAACGGCGGCGACGATATCACCGTCCGCGACTATGACTGCGGTGAGGACTCCGGCGCTCTCGCCCTCGCAGACCTCGCCGAGCTGGTAAAGAAGTAAGTCTAACCCTCCCAAATCTCGGGTGAGGCTTGGGAGGGTTCCGTGCACCGGAAAACTGTGCGCTCGCAAGGCTTCTTCGGAGAGGTGTGCTCATCATCGTGCCCCGCAGAGAACCGCAGAAAATGCCTGCGGAAATCTTGAAAAAGCACGGCGGCTCTGCTATACTAAAGGTTAAGAATTTTTCCGGCGCGTCGGAGGTTTTGGGATGAAAAAAAAGAGATCGAGAGAAAGCAGAATATCCAGGATCGTCATGCTGCTGTTTCTCGCCGTCACGGTGGTTTTGGGCATCTCACCGAAGGAAGGCTCACGCGGCAGCAGCATCTTAAACTCCGTTATCCCGCGCAGGGTCGAGCTGAGCGCCGGTACATATGACGCCGCGTCGACGGAGCTTGTGGCCGTGTTGCAGTCCGGGGAGACGGCACTGCTTGATGAGTTTGACGAACTGCGCTTTGCGGATCTTCGCGGCAGTGAAAACTTCGGCGAGATCGCCGCGTGGATGGCGGCTCACCCCGAGGTGAAGATCCTCTATGACCTCGAGCTGCCAAACGGCACGCACTACGAAAACTCCGCCGTCTCCGTCGATCTGCGCGGCACCGCTCACGACGATCTGGACACGACGCTGGAGCTTCTCGAATACCTCCCGAACGTGACGGAGATCGAGCTCGGCAACTACGACGGCAGTGAGGGCGGTCTCAGCGTTGAGGATATGCTGGCCGTTTTCGACAAGTATCCCGAAGCCCACTTTTCCTACAGCTTTTCCATCGCGGGGCAGACCGTGGATGCCTCCACGCAGACGCTTGATCTGAGCGGTGCGACGCATGATGAGCTCAGCGAGGTGTCGCCTCTGCTCTCCCTTGCCGCGTCGCTCGTGAAGATCGACATGGGCAGTGAGGCCGACGGGCTTGGCTTTGAGGATGTTGACCTCGTGCAGACCGCCTGCCCCGAGGCAGAGATCGAATATCACTTTGAGCTTTTCGGCAAGGAATTTTCCACGCTGGACGAGTCGATGGACTTCTGGTATGTGCAGATGGACGACGGCGGCGAGGCCGTGCGCCGGGTACTCCCGTACATGAAGAACTGCACCTATGTCGACATGGACTCCTGCGGCATCTCCAACGAGGATATGGCCGCGCTTCAGGCGGACTTCCCGCAGATGAAGATAGTCTGGCGCATCTGGTTCGCGAAGCGCTACAGCGTGCGTACCGACGTTGAAAAGATCCTCGCCTCCAAGCCCTCCGTCGGAGGTACCATATATGACGAGGATGCGAGCCTCCTCCGGTATTGTACCGATGTGCGCTTCCTCGACCTCGGCCATAACGTGGAGATCACCGACATCTCCTTCTGCGCCAGTATGCCGAAGCTTGAGGTCTTTATAATCGCCATGAACAACGTCAGCGACCTCAGCCCGCTGGAGCATTGCTACAACCTTGAATATCTCGAAATACAGACCACGAACGTTACCGACCTCAGTCCGCTCGCGGAGCTGACGAGCCTGCGCCATCTCAACATCGGCGAGCTGCCGGAGCTTACGGACATCTCGCCCCTGTACGGTCTGACCGAGCTTGAGCGCCTCTGGATAACCTCCACAACGCCCATCCCGGCCGACCAGGTGGCGCATATGCGCGAGTGCGCGCCGAACTGCGACATCAACACTACCGCCTCCGAGCCGCACGGCGAGAAATGGCGTTACTACAAATACGACCCCTCGATACCCAGATACTGGTATGTGCCGCGCCATGAGCTGCTGCGCGAGCAGATGGGCTACAACGGGCAGGATTACTCCTTCTACTGGTTAGACCCCAAGTGTCAGGAGCCGTGCCCGGCCGAGTATGTGGGGATGTTTGGAGTCTGAGGAGCCGAACAATGAGAAATTTCCGTAAGATAATACCGCTTGTCGCGCTGGTGTGCCTGCTCCTTATGGGGTGCGGCAGGGCGGCGGAGGCAGAGCCCACGCCCGAGCCCACACCCGAGCCGGTGATGTTCTCGCAGGGCGCGGTGCAGTGGGATACCGAGGGACTTGAAATAGTCCTTGAGCCCGGCGAAACGGAGAAGCTCAACGAGCTACCCAATTTGAAAAGGCTCGTAGCCGACGGCAGTGAGTGCTGTGACGAGCTTGCGGCATGGGCGGCCGAACACCCGCAGGTCGATGTACATTACACCGTCGCCCTTCCCGGGGGAGTCACCGCCGGGAGCGATGACACGGAGCTTGACCTCTCCGCGCTCAGCACAGCACAGCTTCGCGAGGCCGCGGACAGTCTCTCCCTCCTACCCGCATTGGAGCGCATCATTCTCGGCAGTGAGGAGCGGGAGGACGCGCCGACGCTTGAGGATGTGAAGCTTGTTCTCTCCGCCGTGCCCAGTGCGGTGTGTGATTATGCAGTCAGCCGCTTCGGAAAGACGATAAATCTCGCCGACGAGACGCTTGACCTCAACCACATCATCATGGACGACGGCGGCGCGCAGGTGCGTGAGCTCCTTGAATGTATGCGCGCGTGTACATATCTCGACATGGACACCTGCCATGTGTCCGACGAGGATATGGCCGCCATTCGTGACGACTTTCCGAATGTCAAGGTTGTCTGGCGCGTCTGGTTCGGCTCGGCGTACAGTGTGCGTACCGATGTTGAGAAGATACTCGCCTCGCGCCCGTCGATAGGCGGAGAGCTGACAAGCTACAATACGCGCTCACTCAAATACTGCACCGACGTGAAGTATCTGGACGTGGGGCATAATCCCACGCTTGACAGCATAGATTTCGTGGCATATATGCCCAAGCTTGAGGTGGCCATCGTCGCGCTGTGCCATTATACGGACGCCTCGCCCCTTGCAAACTGCACGAATCTTGAGTATCTTGAGCTTCAGACCACATGGGTAAGCGACCTCAGCCCTCTCGCGGGGCTTACCAACCTGCATCATTTGAATATCGGCTGGCTCTTTGACTGCACCGACATCACGCCGCTCTATAATCTGACGAACCTTGAACGCCTGTGGATAGGCGCGCTCACGCCCATCCCCGCCGAGCAGGTGGAGGAGTTCAAGTCCCGCGTGCCCGACTGCGTTGTGGATACCACCGTCAATGACCCCACCGAGGGCGGCTGGCGCTATTCCGACACGATCTATCGGGCGGACTGGGATATGTATATTCCCGTCTATCATCCCCGCTACACCCTCCTGCGCGAGCAGTTCGGCTATGACCGGGATGAATTCTCCTATTACTGGAAGGATCCGAAATATTACGGGGACTGAGGCCGGCAGTTCAGCCGCGTTAAAATCGCGGTAAGCCCGCAGATTTTTCTTGCATGAGAAGCTCTGCAAGTATATAATGATTTGCGAATTTTGAATAATAACGGAGGAACAGAAATGTCAGATAATATTCGCCCCGAATCCATGGCGCGCATTACCACGCCCGAACTGGCACAGGCCTTCATTGCAGAGCAAATAGACGCCCTCCGCGCCCGGATAGGCGACAGGAAGGTTCTTCTGGCGCTCTCCGGCGGCGTTGACTCCTCTGTGGTCGCGGCACTGCTGATAAAGGCTGTCGGCAAACAGCTCGTCTGTGTCCACGTTAACCATGGTCTCCTGCGCAAGGGTGAGCCGGAGCAGGTCATCGAGGTGTTCCGCAACCAGATGGACGCCAATCTTATATATGTTGATGCCGTCGATCGTTTTCTTGACAAGCTCACCGGTGTGACCGACCCGGAGACCAAGCGCAAGATAATCGGCAGGGAGTTCATAGAGGTCTTTGCTGAGGAAGCGAAGAAGCTCAACGGCATTGAGTTCCTCGCGCAGGGAACGATTTATCCCGACATTCTCGAGAGTCACGGTATAAAGGCACATCACAACGTCGGCGGCCTGCCCGAGGAGCTGAACTTCGAGCTGGTCGAGCCGGTCAAGCTCCTTTATAAGGACGAGGTTCGCGTGGTCGGCAAGGCACTGGGACTTCCCGACGGCATGGTCTACCGTCAGCCGTTCCCCGGCCCGGGACTGGGCGTGCGCTGTGTCGGTGCGATCACCCGCGACCGTCTTGAGGCTGTCCGCGAGTCCGACGCCATCCTCCGCGAGGAGTTTGCGAAGAACGGTCTTGAGGGCAAGGTGTGGCAGTATTTCACCATTGTCCCCGACTTCAAGTCCACCGGCATAAGCGACGGCAAGCGTACCTACGACTGGCCCGTGGTCATCCGTGCGGTCAACTCCGTGGACGCCACCTCCGCCACCGTGGAGGAGATCCCCTACGCACTGCTCGGCCATATCACCGCCCGCATCACCGCCGAGGTCAAGGGCGTCAACCGCGTCCTCTATGACCTCACCCCCAAACCCTGCGGCACGATAGAGTGGGAGTAATTTGAAAAAGCCGAAAAAGCCAGTGTTTACAAGGCTTTTCAGACTTCGCCCACTTCTTCTGATAAGGTTTTGATAAGAACCACCCCGAATGCAATTATTCTGCGTTGCGAGTGGCTTGTGAGTAAAGAATAATTTCAACTATCTCACAATAATCCCATATTAACATTTAAGCCCGTACTGATCGGATGTCAGTACGGGCTTTTTGTCGTTCATTTTTACTTGATGTCCTCTTTGAATGCTTCCACAAGCATATCGCTGAGTGCCTGGGACGGAACTTTCGCCCAAATCTGGGTGGTGTCCTCTGCCGGGAATGTATAACGCCAACGGTCATATTGGTCTTTGCTGATCTCGC
>CAZPLL010000043.1:0-16064 GCA_964587485.1 uncultured Oscillospiraceae bacterium
CCTTGACGTCGGCACCGAGGATCTCAGCGAGTTTGTTGACGGCTGGTGTACCTACAACGGCGACCACACCAGTATGTACGACGTGAACCTCGGCCTCACCAAGACCCAGGTGCGCGCCAACGTCCGCCACATCGCCCAGACCACTGAGGACGAGGTTCTTGCCGCGGCGCTGTGGGATGTGCTGGACTGCCCCGTGACTCCCGAGCTCCTGCCCATCCACGACGACCAGATAGAGCAGAAGAGCGAGGACGCGGTCGGCTCGTACAGCCTGCAGGACTTCTTCACCTATAATATAATGATCTGCGGCTTTGCCCCCTCCAAGACCTTCCGCCTCGCAAAGCTCACCTACGGCGAGCAGTATACCGACGCGGAGCTTCTCCGCTGGCTCAAGAGCTACTGCCGCCGCTACTTCTCCCAGCAGTTCAAGAGAAGCTGTCTGATGGACGGCCCCGCGGTCGAGGCGTTCACCGTCTCCCCGCGCACCGGCTTCCTCATCCCCTCCGACGCGGAGGCCACTCTCTTCCTCAACGACCTCGAAGCCCTCGAGTCCGACGCGGAATGACCCCCCGACAATCTGACAAAACGGAGCGTATCGACACAGATACGCTCCGTTTTTTGCATCCAAATATAAGCGCCCGCGGATACACCGCGGGCGTCAATCTATACGGATATATTATTCTCTTTCCTGTGCCGGGGTCACGCGTTCCACGCCTTGATTTCGGTGCGGAGCCAGTCGGCCCACTCCGCGACACCCTCGCCGGTGCGGGCGGAGATGGGGATGATCTTGATGTTGGGGTTGAGGCGCCTGACGTACTTCTTGCACGCCTCAAGGTCAAAGTCGAAGTACGGCAGCACGTCGATCTTGTTTATGAGCAGAACGTCACAAATGGAGAACATCAGCGGGTACTTGAGGGGCTTGTCGTCGCCCTCGGGGACGGAGAGTATCATGGCGTTTTTGGACGAGCCGGTGTCAAACTCCGCAGGGCAGACAAGGTTGCCCACGTTCTCAAGTATGGCGAAATCCACATCCTCGACACCCAGTCCCTCAAGCCCCTGACGGGTCATGCCCGCGTCAAGGTGGCACATACCGCCGGTGTGGAGCTGAATGACCTTGGCACCGGTCTTTTCGATGGTCGCGGCATCAACATCTGAGTCGATATCGGCCTCCATGACGCCGATGCGGAACTCATCCTTCAGCGCGGCGATGGTCTGACGGAGAGTTGTGGTCTTGCCCGAGCCGGGAGAGGACATGAGATTGAGCAGGAAAACCTTTTCCTTTTTAAGCTCCTGACGGAGAATATCCGCCTCGCGGTCGTTGTTTTCAAAAACGCTCTTTTTTATTTCCAGAACACGAAAGCCTTCCATTTATCTGCACCTCACAAAAATTTTTCGTATAATTATAGCACGCCGGAGAAAATAATTCAATACAGACGTTTCATTGCCGCCGTGACCTCCGCGTTGAAGTCCTGACGCAGGGTGTAATACGGGCTGCCCGCCTCCGCTGTGTAGAGGCGCTCGGTGCGCGAGAGGTCAAAAAGCGCGGCGGTGAACACCGTTGAGCGGTCGGTGCAGGCTGTGGCGGGCACAAGTCCGCACTCAACCACCGCGTCTCCGATCCGTGCTCCCTCAAGGAGCCATGACGTGAAGTCCGCCGCGCCGCCCGCGCTCTTCCCCGCGCCGCCGGTGACGGCGATGCCCCAGACGGCCGAGACAAACCCGCTCTCGCCGCCGTACATATCCGGCATAGCACAGAGCGTACACCCCTCGATATCCGTGCCGCTCAGCTCCGTCGAGGACACGAGCGCGTACCGCAGCTCCCCTGCCGCCACACTCTCCGCGGCGCGGGCGGAAAAGCTCATTTTCCCGCTGTAGGCAAGTTCCGCGAACAGATTATAGAGCGCCGAAAACTCCACGTTCTCCGCGTCCCTCTCAAGCTCACAGTAAAACTCCTCCCCGCGCACGCAGGCCGCCGCCGCAAATATATCCGCCCACAGGCTCACGGCAAGGCTCTGCCCCTCCGCGTCTCCCACCGCCGCAACAAGCTCCTCCACGGTGGTGGGAGCGGATATGCCCGGGGCGCACAGCAGAAGCGGTGCCTCGGCGCCGAGAGGTATAAAGCTCCCGTCGGCATAGTCGGCAAGGCCGCCGTTCAGCTTCGCTGTCAGCGCCTCCTCAAGTCCCGGCAGGGTAGATAGCTGTCCGCCCCCCGCAAGGCTTGCCGCCCTTTCATAGCCGCACACCAGCATATCCGGGCGCAGGACGTTGAACGCCTCCGCCATTGCGGACTCGGACGCGAGCAGCTTCAACGTAACCGTCGCCGCTCTGTCCGGCAGGGCGTTGTATTCATTTATCAGCGTGCTCAGCATCTGCGCCGCCGGGGAAGTCACCGTACACCAGAGGGACACCGGCTCGGTGACCGGCTCCTCCGCCTCCTGCCGCGCACAGGCGCACAGGGAAACGCACACGCAAAGCGCCGTCAGAAAAATCAGTATCCTTTTCATCGTACCCACCGAAAAATGTTTCTTCATACTTATTCAGCTTGTCAAATTATCAAAAAAGTTCAAACTTTTTTTGATGGCGCTTCTCCTGCCGCGCATTTTGATAAATCAAAATGCTGCTTCGCTCAAAAGCCTTGATAAATCAAGCCTTTTGACGGCAGGTTATTGTATTGCGAGGCGGGCCTTTTCTCGCTGAGGCTCGGTCACGGAATGGCTCTGATATGCCACCAGCATATCATTCACTCCCATTCCGCCGCTTCGCTTCCCTCGCGCTCCCCCGTTACTCTGTTGCGTGGAGTTTATTTATAGTTTTTTACAGACTCTTATTCTATAACACATCTCGCGGCATATTGCAAGTGGCGCGCCGCCGTGGTATCATTCATAGGAACGAAACGGAGGAATGATATCATGAAATATAAAGCGGCTCTCTTTGATATGGACGGCACGATACTCGACACGCTCGAGGATATGTACAACTCGGTGAACGCCACAATGCGGCATTTTTCCCTGCCTGAAATAGGCATTGACGACACCCGCGCCTATGTTGGCAACGGTGCGGCGCGGCTCATCGAGCGCGCGGTTCCGGACGGTACGTCCCCCACCCTGACGGTGGAGGTGCTGGAGTGGTACAAGCGTTACTACAACGATCACAGCAGTATTGCCACCGCGCCCTACGCGGGCATACCCGAGCTTCTTGCCGCGCTGAAGGAGGCGGGTGTCCGTCTCGCGGTCGTGTCGAACAAGCCCGATCGTACCGTGCGTGAGCTTGCGGACGCTTTCTTTGAGGGGCTGTTCGTCTCCGCCGTGGGCGAGAGCCCCGCCGTGCGGCGCAAGCCCGCCCCCGACACCGTGAACGCGGCGGTCGCGGCAATGGGGCTTGAAAAGACCGACTGCGTCTACATCGGCGACTCCGAGGTGGATGTGGCTACGGCGGCGAATGCCGGGCTTGACTGCATATCGGTGAGCTGGGGCTTTCGCAGTGAGGCACAGCTTGTCGAGGCCGGCGCACAGCTTATAGTAGCTACCCCGGATGAGCTTTCGGAGGCGCTGTTGGGGTGATCGTGCTTTACAGCCGTAATGAAAACGTGGTATAATACCGGTAATTATGAAGCTTTCGGAGCGATTTGATATGAATAAATTGGATCCCGCACGCTATAGACGCCTGACTCCGCTCTTTCTGGTCGGGGTATTCGTCTTTATGTTCGTGTTCTTTTATAACATTCACCCGCTGGTGATACTCGACGCGGATGACTGGACATATGTCTCCTATTCGCGTCTTGCGGTGCCCTCTACGAGATACTGGAATCCCTCCCGCATACTGCCTGAGATACTCATGTCCGGGTGCGGCAGCTTCGCGGTGTTCGCGGTCATGCCGCTTGTGGGGGACTATATCGCTGCGCTCTCGCTCGTTTACGCGCTGGTGCTGTCGCTGTTCATCACGCTCTATACATGGTGCTTCCTGCGCCTCCTTGAGCGGAGAGTGGGGCTTGAGCGCGTGTGGAGCACGGCGGCGGCGGTGCTGTTTCTCATTTTCCACTTTCTTCTCTTCCGCACGGAGGACAGCGGCAACTCCTATATGCTTCGCGCCTGCAATGTGACGTGTTATTTTTATTACACCATTCCCGCCCTGCTCAACTGCTCGCTGTTGATGTACTTTCTCTCCGGCGACGGCCCGGATGCGTTTATACATGAGGGTGGAATACTGAAAAAGGGCGTGCTGCTGCTTGCGTGCTATCTTGCGATCTTCTCGAATCTTTTCGCCAGCATCATTCTCGCCACCTACGCGGGCTGTGTGCTCCTCCTTGCGCTCATTGACTGCATACGCGGCAAACGCGGCATACTCGCGCTCGTCCGCGAAAAGGCCGTGAGCCTCGGCATTTTCCTCCTGTGGTGCGTGTCCGCCGTGTTTGAGCTTCTGGGCGGCAGAGCGGCAAGCTTCGACGGCGGAGAGAGCTTTGGTACACTGCTCGTGAGCGCTGTGGGACGTGCGGCGGATGTGATAAAGAGCGTCAGCCCCCTGTTTCTCCTGCTTGCCGCGGCGCTTGCGGTGACGGCTCTCGTTGTGTACCTGCGTGCAGGGAAGGCGGGCGACGCCTCCAATGGCGCGGGTAGGATCTTCCTCACGCTCATTCTCTCGGGCGTCATCGTCGATGTACTCATCATTGTCCTCGCCGCGAAGACCGATCCCAAATACATTGACCCCTATCGGGCGGATCTTATCTTCGGCATGACCTTCTTTCCCGTACTGCTGACAACGCTGTGCGGTGCGTATGTACTGCGGCGCTGTGAGCGCTTCGGGATACTGGTTCCGCTGATGATCGTCGTTCTGCTCAGCGCGGTCAATACCTCCTCGGCCACCTTTGCCGAGTCGAACATGATATTCACCGCCCACGAAAAGGTCGCCGACATGAGCCGCGACGTGCTCGAGCAGGTCATTGCGGCAGACCGGGCGGGGCTTCGCACGGCGGAAATATATGTCTCCGATACAGGCACCAGTGACAACTGGCCGCAGGCCACCTACATGGGTAAGCGTCTCGCGAACACACTGTATAAGCACGGTCTCATCAGCAACGAGATGGAGCTCATCATCGTCCCCAGCATGGAGTATAACGAAAAATTCGGCCTTGACTTCGGCTGACCACGCCGCTGAAAAGAACCATAATTTGACACATAACCCCCGCGGGTCGTGCGAAACGACCCGCGGGGGTTATGACATCAGCCCTTCAGGAAGGAGGCGCTTGTGGCAAGAGCAAGGCTGTAGCTGCGCTCAAAGTTCTCGTTAAAGGAGAATTCCGCGCGCTGTTCGTCGGGGGTATAGACGATGCTCCACATGGTTTTCTCATAGCCGTCCGCGCTCTGCGGGTAGTTAAGCTGCGCGACGCTCATCAGAATTTCGCGCACCCCGCTCTCCCCGGCGGGGGCGGCACAGGCGGCAAGAGTATCATAGCGCTCGTGCGACTGTACGGAGCCGATGCCCTGCTTTTCCGACGGGGCAATATAGTGATTCGTGACGATAGCCGCGTCCGCGACAAGCATTTCCCCGCCGACATACTCGACGACCACGCTGTTTCCGTCGGCGTCCGCGATGAAAAGATGGTGCGCGGAGTCGATGGAGGAGTTCATGTCATACTGCCCGAGCAGGGCGAGCGCCTCTTCCACGTTTGCTGCCCGGTCAAGCAGGAGACGTATCGCCGTCGTAGTCGTAAGCGCGGCCTTGCCGGTTTGCTGGTGGGTCTGCTCGTCGTCGCCCGCCATCAGGTCCGCGACCATAAGACCCTCACTGTTCATGCCGTCCAGCGGTACATAGATCGCCGCAAGGCTCTCTATCCGCTCGGCCATCGAGCCGTCGGGCGTGTAGTCACTTCCGAAGCCGAGGAAGTCGAGACAGCAGGTGGATACGGACTCATAGCCGTTGTCGGGGCGGGTGTGGATAATCATGGCCGAGCAGGGCTCCCAGTCGTAGTTTCGGCCGAAGAAAACCGTGCCGTCCGTGCCTCGTATGCATATGGCAGAACAGCCGAAATCGCCGGTCTGCACGTCGGACGAGCTACGGTAAAAGCCCCGCGAGAGATACCCGGTCAGCCAGTCCGCAAGGGCGCTGTCGCTCGCCGCGCCGCCCTGCGCGAGGAATTCGTCAAGGCCGTAATCGCCGACGTACTCCATGGAGTAGAGGCCGTCCTCCAGCCTTTCTATACTGCCTGCGGCAACAAGGAACGTGCCGAACATCGACCACGCGCCGACCGCCGCCGCGCACAACAGCACCACCACGGCGCACAGAATAATCACGAGCGGCTTTTTTATCTTAGCCTTCGTAAGACTCACCTGCCTTTTTGATATCGTAAAGACGAACCCCCGCCGGAAACCCGGCGGGGGACGAAATGCGTAAATATGATCAGAGCTGCTTCTGGGCGTTGATCTTCACGCCGGGGCCCATGGTGGAGGCGGTGACGCAGGACTTGATGTACTGGCCCTTTGCCGCAGCGGGCTTTGCCTTGATGATGGCGCCGATGAGAGCAACGTAGTTCTCATACAGCTTGTCCGCACCAAAGCTGACCTTGCCGATGGGGCAGTGGATGATGTTGGTCTTGTCCAGACGGTACTCGACCTTACCGGCCTTGGCTTCGCCGATGGCCTGCTTGATGTTGGGGGTGACGGTGCCGGCCTTGGGCGAGGGCATGAGACCCTTGGGGCCGAGAACCTTACCGAGACGACCGACGATACCCATCATGTCGGGGCTGGCGATAACGGTGTCGAACTCGAACCAGTTTTCCTTCTGAATCTTCTCGACCATATCCATGCCGCCTGCATAGTCGGCGCCTGCCTCAAGAGCTTCCTCAACGCGCTCGGGCTTGCAGAAGCAGAGGACACGGACGGACTTGCCGGTGCCGTTGGGGAGGACGATAGCGCCGCGAACCTGCTGGTCTGCGTGACGACCGTCAACACCGAGCTTGACGTGCAGCTCGACGGTCTCGTCGAACTTTGCCTTGCTTGCGCTGATAACGAGGCTCAGCGCTTCCTTGGGATCATAGAGTGACTGCTTGTCGATGAGCTTTGCGCTCTCTTTATAATTTTTACCTCTAAACAATTTGTTTTCCTCCTAATAATGTGGTTGGGGGGTCCGAAGCGGAAAGCCCCGGCCCTTGGTCGGGCTTTCGGTAAAGCCCTCCCACGTTAGCAGCCTTTCTGCTTTAATCAGTCACCGACGATGACGCCCATGGAGCGGCAGGTGCCGGCTACCATGCTGATCGCGGACTCGATGTCGGTGCAGTTGAGGTCGGGCATTTTCTGCTCGGCGATCTTGCGGACGTCTTCCTTGCTGATGGTAGCGACCTTGTCTCTCTGGGGGACGCCGGAGCCGCTCTCAATGCCGCAGGCCTTCTTGATGAGAAGAGCGGCAGGAGGAGTCTTGGTGATAAAGGTGAAGGTGCGGTCGGAGTACACGGTGATGACGACGGGGATCATAAGACCCATGTCGCCCTTGGTGCGCTCGTTGAAGTCCTTGGTGAACTGACCGATGTTAACACCGTACTGGCCCAGTGCGGGACCTACGGGAGGGGCCGGAGTTGCCTTGCCGGCGGGAATCTGGAATCTTGCGTATCCAACGATTTTCTGTGCCATTTACAGCACCTCTTTCTTACTTATTATTCTTTGATGACCTCAACCTGATCGAGCTCCAGATCGACCGGAGTCTCTCTGCCGAACATGGAGACGACGACGCGGACACGGTTCTTTTCCGGCTCCAGCTCGTCCACCGTGCCGATAAAGCCGGACAGCGGACCGTCGTTCACCTTGACGCTGTCGCCCAGCTCGTAGCCGACAACGATCTCCTTATGCTCTACACCCAGATCGTAGATCTCCTGCTCCGTCAGGGGGACGGCCTTGCCGTCGGAGCCTACGAAGCCCGTTGCACCGCGGACGTTGTGGATAAGGTGCCAGCTCTCGTCCGTCAGTATCATTTTTACCAGCACATAACCGGGGAACACCTTGCGCTCGACGGTCTTTTCGCCGGCGTCGGTATATTCCGTGACGGTCTCCATGGGGATGTTGACCTCTCTGATGAGGTTCGTCATCCGGCGGTTTTCCGCAGCCTTCGTAATGGCGGCGGCAACCGCGTTTTCATAACCGGAGTATGTGTGTACCACATACCATTTTGCGTCTTCAGCCATGTCGCTCAACCAAAGAGTTTGGGAAGATTGACGATGATCTGGACCAGCTTGGTGGCCAGCGTATCAAATCCCCAGATAACCACGGACGACGCTACCATGACCGCGAGGGAGACGGCGGTATTCTTGCCGAGCTGCTGACGGGTGGGCCATACGACCTTCTTCAGCTCGCTCTTCATCTCGCGGAACCACTTGCCGACTCTCTTGAAGAAGCCGGGCTTGGAATCGTCCTTCTTGACGGCGGTGACGGCTTTGGCAGGGGCTGCGCCAACTTTCTTTTCTTCAGCCATTTTCACGCATCCTTTCAGAACTTACTTGGTTTCGACATGCTTGGTGTGTTTTCTGCAGAAGGGGCAATACTTATTGCGCTCCAAACGGTCGGAAGTATTCTTCTTGTTCTTGACCGTGTTGTAGTTCCTCTGCTTGCATTCTTCGCATCTGAGTGTAACTTTTACTCTTGCGCCTGCAGCCATTCTTTCGGCACCTCCTATTTTATTTACCCGCGGCGGGGCGGGCATTGCCTCCCTGTATTGAACGAAGGCGGCCGATTTTCGCACAAAAAGCGCGCAAAAACAAACCTCTCGTCCGACAGGTAATCCATACTATACCACAGTCGGGGCGACAGGTCAACAGATTTTTTGCGTATTTTTACGGCTTTTTCGGAGTTTTTTGCCGCGGCGCGACGGCGGATATTGCGCGGCGGGAATAATAATGTTATATTAAAATGAAAAGATGACAAAAAGGAGAAGCTTATGAGGATAATGGCGATAGATTTCGGTGATGCGCGGATAGGTCTTGCGGTGTCCGACCTGCTGGGAATGCTCTGCGGCGAGGCGTGGACGATGGAGGAATGGAACATGGAGCGCGCGTCGAAGCGTATAAGCGAGGAGGCAAAAAAGCGCGGCGTCGAGCGGCTCGTGCTCGGACTCCCGAAGAACATGGACGGCAGTGAGGGCCCGCGTGCGGAAAAGAGCCGCGAGCTTCGCGAAATGCTTATCGCCGACAGCGGTCTCGAGGTGGTTCTCTGGGACGAGCGGCGCAGCAGTATCGAGGCGCACGCCATACTTCACGCCGCCGGAAAAAAGGAAAAAAATCACAGAAAAACCGTGGACGCCGTTGCCGCGAGCCTTATTCTCGAGGGCTATCTCGGCAGTCTCTGAGCCGCGATAAAAATTTTGCAGAGCTACATAAAATACCCTACTTTAATTTTTCCCTCTGCCGCACATAATGACTTGGGCAAGTCAATTAATGCGGGAGGGAATTTTTATGAGAAAGATAATATTGACGGCGCTGTGCTGCTGTGCGCTGTCGTCGGCGCTTGTATCGACGGCGTTCGCGCAGGAGCTTATAGTAGGCGGGCAGGCGGTAGGGATACAGATAAGCCTTGACGGAGTGATGGTCGCGGGTGTCGCGGCGGTGCAGACGCCGGACGGCGAGCGTTCTCCGGCGGCAGACGCGGGGATAAAGGAGGGCGACTTCATCACGGCCGTCGGCGTGTGCGAGGTCGAGAGTGCCGCGTCGTTCATTGAGGCTGTCGGCAAGCTTGGCGGGGAGTGCGCGGATGTGACCGTTCTGCGCGGCGACGACACGGTATGCATCCCCGTTCAGCCGGTGAGATCGACCGACGGCAGATGGCTCATGGGCATATGGTTGCGCGACAGCATCTCCGGCATAGGAACGGTGACATTCTGCGACCCGGAGACGGGGACCTTCGGCGCACTGGGGCACAGCGTCAGCGACGGTGAGGCGGGGTGCGGCATACCCATACGCGAGGGAAGTATTACCGACGCCGAGATAGTATCCATCGTCCCCGGCACCTCCGGCGCTCCCGGCGAGCTCAACGGCTGTGCGGACATGAACACGGTGAAGGGCACCATAGAGCATAACACCGAAAACGGCATTTACGGCAAGGCGCTCATGCGCCTCGGCAGTCGCGTGCTGGAGACCGGCGAGATCATGCCCGGAAAGGCGAGCATCGTCTGCACGGTCAGCGGACACAGTGAGCGGGAGTACGCTGTGGACATCAACCGTGTCTACCGCGACGCGGACGGCACGCACGTCACGCTCACCGTGACGGACAGGGAGCTTCTTGCCTGCACCGGCGGAATTGTCCAGGGGATGAGCGGCAGCCCCATCATTCAGGACGGAAAGCTCGTCGGCGCGGTGACGCACGTCTTTGTAAATCAGCCGCAGAAGGGCTACGGCATAAGCATACAGGATATGCTCACCTCCGCCGAGGTCGGGGAACTGGCGGCGTAAGCACAGAGCACAGTGCGATACGGCGGCTCCCCCATGGGAGAGATGGCACGGCGGATGCCGTGACGGCGAGGGTCAAGGCGTGTTTATTAATATAGAGCCAAAAAACGGCGCCGTCACATGACGGCGCCGGAACTTTATTTATCAGTCGGTCACATAAGGCAGAAGAGCGATCTGACGTGCTCTCTTGATAGCCTCGGTGAGCTCACGCTGGTGCATTGCGCACACGCCGGTGGTGCGGCGGGGCAGGATCTTGCCGCGCTCGGACAGGTAGCGTTTGAGCTTGACAGTGTCCTTATAGTCGATAAAGGTCGCCTTGTCAACACAGAACTGGCAAACTTTTCTGCGCTTGCGGTTCTTGGGGTTGTTCTTATCGAAAGCCATAGCTGTTACCTCCTCATTAGATTAGAACGGCAGCTCGCCCTCGTCCTCGCTCAGCTCGGAAAACGGGCTGGGATTGGAGGTAGCGGCAGCACGGGGAGCCTCATAGCTTCTGCTGTATGAGGCGTTTGAATAACCGTTGTCACCGGACGCACGGTTATCGCTGTCGCGGCGGCTCTCGCCGAAGTACACGTTGTCGCAAACCACTTCCGCCGCAGTGCGGTTGTTGCCCTCGCGATCCTGATACTGGCGTATCTGGAGACGGCCGGAGACAACTGCCATGCTGCCCTTGTGGAAGTATTTGCTGACGAACTCGGCGCTCTGGCGCCACGCGACGCAGTTGATGAAGTCGGTCTGACGCTCTCCGCCGTCGCGACCGCCGAAATCGCGATCGACAGCCACGGTGAAGGACGCTACCGCCACTTGGGACTGAGTATAACGAAGCTCAGGATCCCGGGTCAGACGACCCATGATTACGATGTGATTAAGCATATTCGCCGCTCCTTACTCTGCGCGCAGAGTGATCAGGCGACGCAGTATGCCGTCTGTGATGCCGAGAATACGGTCCAGCTCTGCGGGGAACTCGGGGTTGCTGGTGAACTTCATCAGCACATAGTAGCCCTCGGAAATGTAGTTGATCTCGTAAGCGAGCTTACGCTTACCCATCTCCTCCATCTCTTCGAGAGTACCATTCGCTTCGACAAGTGCCTTGAACTTCTCAACTACTGCTGCGGTCTGCTCCTCAGTGAAGTTGGGGTTGATGATGTACATTACTTCGTACTTTTCGCTTGCTTTTGCCATGGTTGCACCTCCTTCTGGTCTGATGGCCCCCGCCCTTAGCGGGAGCAAGGATACCTGCCCATATTGACAGGCCTAAATATTATACTTCTTTTTTGCTGCTTGTCAAGAGTTTTTCTCTCAAAAGCGCCGAAAATCGGATTTTTTGCGCGAAACAGGCTCCCGCGCCGTACCGTCGTGGCAGATATCAGATTATGAAGCCGCCGCCGAGGAGTCGCTCACCGTCATACAGCACCGCCGACTGTCCCGCGGCCGGGGCGCGAACGGGCTCGTCACACTCGATGCGCACGATGCCGCCCTCAACATACGCGGTGCAGGGCGGGTTTTCCCATTTCGTATGGCGCACGCGGACAGTGGCGCGTATGGGCGCGTCGGGCACGTCGATGAGCCAGTTGAAGTCCCGCGCGCGAACCTCGGTCTTGAAAAGCTCCTCCCACAACGCAAGCTCCACAACGTTCCTCACCGGGTCAATGCGCGAGACGTACACCTTGCGTCCGTCGATGAGTCCCGGCAGGCGCTGACCCACAGTGTGGCGGTGTATCCCCTCGTGATGTCCGATGACCGCGCCGTGAAAAACCAGCTCGCCCGGGGGTGGCATTGTCGCGCGGCGGGAGAGCCAGCCGATATAATCTTTATCGGGGATGAAGCATATCTCCATGCTGTCAGGCTTTTTTGCCACGGGAAGATGAAGTTCCCCGGCGATGGCGCGTGTCTCTGTCTTTTCATACCCCCCGAGAGGGAGGATGAGACGCGCGGCCTGCTGTCGGGTGAGACGGCAGAGCATATAGCTCTGGTCGTTGGAGGGGCGTCCCTTGTACAGTGCGCCGTTCTCTGCGCGGGCATAGTGGCCGGTCGCTATATACTGCGCGTCGCACCGCTCGGCCTCGGCAAGGAGATTTTTGAATTTCATGCCGGGGTTGCAGATAATGCAGGGGTTCGGCGTCTCGCCGCGAAGATAGCAGTCCGTAAACGGGCGGCACACCTCCCGCTCAAGCTCCTCCTTCACGTCGATGACCGTGAGCGGGATACCGATAAACTCCGCCGCGTCAACGGCGTCGGCAAGCGCACTCTCCCCGGAATTGTCAAGATACACGCCCAGCACCTCAAAGCCCTGCTTCTTGAGGAGCGCGGCGCACACGGCGGAATCCACACCGCCGGAAAAGCCCAGAACTACCCTGTTCATTTTACACTCTCACTTATCATCAGTACGCTCACATCCGCCGGAGACACGCCGGAAATTCGGCTTGCCTGTCCGAAGCTCAGCGGGCGTATTTTTTTCAGCTTCTCGCGCGCCTCCAGCCGAAGCCCGGGCACCGCGTCGTAGTCAAGATCCGCCGGCAGCGGGCGGTTTTCCATGCGCGTGAACTCCTCGACCTGCTTTAGCTGGCGCTTGATATAGCCCTCGTACTTCAGCCGTATCTCGACCTGCGCGCACACAACGTCTTGTAGCTCCGGGCGCTCCCTGTCAAAGGGCGCAACGTCCCGATACCCCACCTGCGGGCGGCGGATAAGGTCGGCAAGGGAAACGCCGTTATTCACCGCGGCGGTGCCGAGCGCCGTGAGCGTATCGTTAAGCGCAGCAGACGGCGCGATGTGCGTATTTTCAAGGCGCTCAAGCTCCCTGTCCACCGCGGCGTACTTGTCAAGCACCGCCCTGTGTCGCTCGGGAGACACGAGCCCGATGCGAAGCCCCACCGCGCTCAGGCGCTGATCGGCGTTATCCTGTCTGTGGAGCAGTCTGTACTCACTGCGCGAGGTCATCATGCGGTACGGCTCCTCGGTTCCCTTGGTCACAAGGTCGTCGATGAGCGTGCCGATGTAGCCGTCACTGCGGCGCAGGATGAACGGTGCCTCGCCCCTGAGCTTGAGTGCCGCGTTCACTCCCGCGACGAAGCCCTGCACGGCGGCCTCCTCATAACCGGAGGAGCCGTTGAACTGCCCCGCGCCGTACAGCCCGGAGATCTTCTTACATTCGAGCGTGGCATAGAGCTCTGTGGGGTCAATGCAGTCATACTCGATGGCGTAGGCACAGCGGGTCATCTCCGCGTGCTCGAGCCCGGCCACGGTATGGAGCATTTCTATCTGCACCTCCTCCGGCAGGGAGGAGGAAAAGCCCTGTATATACAGCTCCTCGGTGTTCAGTCCCATCGGCTCGATGAAGAGCTGGTGCCGGGGCTTGTCGCGGAAGGTCATCACCTTCGTCTCTATGCTCGGGCAGTAGCGCGGGCCGACGCCCTCTATAACGCCGGAGTAGATGGGACTGCGGTCAAGATTTGCGCGGATAATCCCGTGGGTGCGCTCATTGGTGTAGGTGAGGTAGCATACGGCGCGGTTTACGGGCTTTTCGTCCGTGTCAAAGGAGAACGCCTCGGTTTCCTCGTCGCCCTCCTGTATTTCCATTTTGGAGAAATCCACGGTACGGCGGTTGACTCTGGGCGGCGTGCCGGTCTTGAAGCGGCGCATGGAGAGCCCCAGCTCGCGCAGTCTCGGTGAAAGACTCATCGCGGCGGCAAGCCCGTCCGGGCCGGAGTCGCGCAGTATCTCGCCCACGATGGTGCGGCCGGAGAGATATGTGCCGGAGGCTATCACCACGGCGCGGCAGGCGTACCTCGCCCCCGTGTGCGTGGTCACGGACACGACACAGCCGTCCTCAACGCCGATATCTACCACCTCGGACTGCTTGAGCCGGAGATTTTTCTGCCGTTCAAGCGTCTCCTTCATTACCTCCTGATATCGCCGCCTGTCGGCCTGCGCGCGCAGGGAGTGGACAGCAGGACCCTTGCCACGGTTTAGCATACGGTACTGTATACAGGCGCGATCCGCGGCCCTGCCCATCTCGCCGCCGAGCGCGTCCAGCTCACGCACAAGATGCCCCTTTCCCGTGCCTCCTATGGCGGGGTTGCAGGGCATATTGCCCACGCTGTCAAGGTTCACGGTGAAGCACACCGTGTCAAGCCCCAGCCTTGCCGCGGCAAGGGCGGCCTCTATCCCGGCGTGTCCCGCGCCGATAACGGCTATATCACATTTTCCGGCATCGTAGATACTCATTGTTTCGCCTCCTAAGCTACCGTTGATGTAGCGTGCGTACAGTTCTCACTTTCGCTGTAATGATTTATTATACCAGAACAGGGAAAAAATACAAATATTATCTTGCCGAAGATAAAAACTTGACCGAAGCGGCCTGTTCTAATATAATCTAAGCATTAAAGGAGGTGTATCCCATGACGAAACGCGGATTAGGGCTAATTTCGGCCGTGCTTGCGGGGCTGATGTGCCTATGTGCTGTTTTTTCGACAGCCCCCATCGCCTCGGCAGAGGGCGAGATCGGCAAAGTCACCGTGCGCACGGTGAAGAATTACGACCCGTATGTACTTGATTCCGTCCTTGACCACAGCGCCACGGAATCCAGCACCGGCGGCGCCTACACCTCGCAGGCCACCTGGTACGACAGCAGTGGCAACGTGGCGGACGGCCTCTTCGACGAGGGAACATATACCGTGGAGATCACCGTCTACGCCATGGACGGCTACAGCTTCGCGCCCGACGCGGCCGGATATATCAACAACGACCCAGCAGAGCTTACCTATGTGGACAGCGGCACGGTGATATTGCGCCGTCAGGTGAGTGTGTACACCTGGAACTACACGCAGGTATGGAAAAACCCCGGCGACGAAAAGCTTGAAAGCGGCGATACCATCGCCTCCTTTGTCGTCTCGGGAGTTTATTTCACGGACGTTTCGTGGACGCTCGTGGACACCGACGGGAATAACGTGAGCATCGCAAGAGCCGGAGAGCTGTTCCCGGATGTGAGCTTTCAAGCCTCGCGCCCGGATGAGAATACCGCGAGAATGAACATCCGTAACGTACCCGTCGAGATGAACGGCTGGAAAATATACGCGACGCTCTCGAACCCGACCTCCTCGGCAAACACCGGCAAGGCAAAAATAACCATAGCCGACGCGACCCCCTCCCCCACACCGACAGCGACACCAACACCCGAGGAGAATAACGACGACGTGACCGAGCAAACCGGCGCAGAGCCCTCCGGCGGCGAGGCTCCCGACGACGCGCATGAACACAGCTACTCCACCGTATGGCGTAACAGCGAAAACGGCCACTGGCACGAGTGCTCCTGCGGTGAAAAGAGCGATCTCTCGGCGCACAGCATGAGCTGGACGACCGTCGAGAATGCCACCTCCAAGACCCCGGGCAGGGAGCACGGTGTCTGCTCCGTCTGCGGATATACCGAGGATAAGGAGATACCCTATGAGGGCGGCAACGACTCCCTCGCCAAGATATTCGTCGCACTCATCGCCCTTATCTCCGTCGTGATACTCATTCTCATAATCGAGCAGGCGCGCTACAGGAGCCGCGTGCGCAGAAGAAAGGCGTATAAGAATAAATATCGGTAAGCAGTCAAAACCTCCGGCTAAGCCGGAGGCTTGATTAAGCCCTAGAAGGGCATTTT
>CAZPLL010000044.1:0-15792 GCA_964587485.1 uncultured Oscillospiraceae bacterium
CATCTTCCTTTGGTGCCTTGTAGCGTAGCGGAAAGGAATGGTCATAAAGATGAAACGAAAAGTACTCCTGTTTCTGTCATTCGCGGCGATCTGCCTCGCCACGCTTGCCGCGGGAACGCTGGCCTACTTCAACGCGGAGGGGACGGCGCACAATGTCATAACCACCGGCGGCGTGGATATCGAGGTTCAGGAATGGGCGGATGAGGGAAAAACAACGCCCTTTGAGGAGCTTGAGGGTATCATGCCCGATATGTCCGTTACGAAGATCGCCGAGGTCAAAAACACCGGCGCGTCCGAGGCGTGGATACGCGTGAAGATAGAGAAGCTCATCGAGCTCACCCGCGAGGGTACGCCCGATGTCTCACTTATCGAGCTTGATTTGAACACGGACGACTGGACGGACGGCGGGGACGGCTATCTCTACTATAACTCGGCCGTGAAGCCCGGCGAGGTCACCGAGCCCGTATTCACCACCGTCACCTTTAATAAGACCATGGGCAACGAGTATCAGAACTCCGTTGCCATCGTGAACGTTATCGCCCAGGCTGTCCAGACCGCCAACAACGGCACAGCCGCGCTCGAGGCGCTGGGCTGGCCCGCTGAGTCTCAGGGCGAGCAGTAAGGAGGGAAAAGCCTGATGAAAAAACGTTTGATCGCACTTTTCCTGTGCGTTGCACTGCTCTCCGGCTTGTTCACCACCCTTGTCTACGCCGACCCCGACGGCGCCATCAGGATATACTCCGACGGACAGCCGGTGGACAGCGTCGCCGTGCCTGTCAACGGCAGTGCGACCGTTGAGGCCGTCCTGCCCGGCGGCGTGAATCAGGGTATTGGCCAGTGGGAGATCTATGTCAGCAGTATCGGCACATGGGTAGCCGTCCACGGGGCCACCGGAACCACGCTCAGACTGAGCGCCGCGCTCCTTGCCAACGCCATGGATGAGAATTACTCGGCACAGGTGCGCTACAGCTTCACCGACCTCGGCTCGGCGACTGTCAAGGCATATCTGAGCTATGAGGGCGAGTATGCCACGCTCGAGGCTCGCGACGTCGACGAGACCGTTACCCCCATCGTCACCGACACGGGGCATGTGGAGGTTCATTACTGCGTTGAGCCCGCCACTGACGACGCGGCTGACGAGACCGACACCGACGCGACAGAGGCCGACAGCGCCGACAATACCGACAGCACCGAGGCCGCCGGGGAAGCTGCCGACGTACAGCCCGCCGCCCCCGCCGCCGGGGACACTACCGCCCCGACGGATAGCACTACCGCCGCAGTCCCCGCCGCGACCGAGACTGCCGAGCCCGCCGCCGAGACTCCCGCCGTGACCGAGCCCGAGACCGACGCACCCGAGGCCACCATGCTCAGCTCATGGTTCAGTGGACGCCTCATACTTCTTGCGGATGACTCGGACGAATCCGACGCGGGGGACGCGGCCGTTCCCGCCGCGGAAACCACTCCGGATGTCAAACAGAAATACACCATCGTTGTCAATTACAATCTTAATACTGGCGAACAGGTCGCCTCGCCCTATACCGCAGAGCTCGCGGAGGGTTCGTCGTTCAGCGCGACAGTCACCTTCCCAACCGTCATGGGCTACCTGCCCTATGTCAATGGTGAGCAGATGGACAGCATTGATCTGAATTACCCCAGCGTCAGCGAAAATGTGACCATCAACGTCGTCTACGAGCCCACCTACGTCAACTACACCGTTATCCGCTATCAGCAGAATGTCGAGAACGACCTCTACACTCCGGTCGAGACCAATACATATCAGGGTCTCACCGGGAGCGAGCCCGAGTTTGAGGAAAAAGAATACGACGGCTTCTACGGCCTCCTCTACGAGCGCCCCCTTATCGCCGCCGACGGCTCCACCGTTATCGAGATATACTACGACCGCTGTTACTATCTCATGAACTTTGACATGGACGGCGGCTACGGCACCGAGCCCGTCTACGCCCGCTACGGCGCGAGCATCGGCACGGTCACAGCCCCCACCAAGGCGGGATATACGTTCCAGGGCTGGTCCTTGACGAAGCCCACCGGCAACGTCGGCGAGGAGATCACCATCGGGACTCTGCCCACCACCATGCCCGCCTACAGCGTGACATATTACGCCGTGTGGAAGGGAAACGACAAGGTCGCCATGACCATCGTTGTCTGGGGCGAGAACGCCGACGATGACGACTACACCTATGTAAGCTCCAGTATCATTATGGTAGACCCGAACACCGGCTTCTCCTACGACCAGACCGGTACAGTGGTCTGCGGCATCGAGGAGCACACGCACTCGGATGCTTGCCTTGCTTGCGGCAAGAGCGAGCATACCCACTCCGCAGTAGGCGGCAGTTGCTATACGCTGACCTGCACCATCGAAAGTCATACCCACAGCACGTCGTGCTACGATGGCGTGGGAGATCGACACAATCTACATCCCTCCGCACCTGATAATCCTACAAACGGTCAGGTTTACCACAGTGACGGCTTTTTCGGCGCGGGCTACACCATTATCTATATTAACGGAACATGGTACAACTACACCGGCTCCACCGCGAGCGGCAGTATCGCCCCGACAACCTGCGGCAAGAACGAAAGCACTCACACCCATACCGACTCCTGCTATAAACTGACCTGCACTGCTGAGGAGCATACTCACTCGGCTTCCTGCTATTCCTGCGGCAAGGAGGAGCATACGCACATCGCCGCCTGCTCTTTCGAGTTGCCCAAGATGGATTCGAATCTGTGGGTGCTGAACACGGAGAAATCCGAATCTACCGACAGCGCCGCCTACGACGGCTCCACAGTCATAAACGTATATTACGACAGAACCGAGAAAACTCTGACGTTCAAGTACGATTATAGTAGTAGAAACAGCTATCAGAAAACCAGTACCATCACTGCCAAGTGGGGCGAGAATATCGCAACGGAGTACAATGCTATCGTTGAGGCAGCAGGAAGCAGTTTCTGGTCTGCGGACAGTAACTACAGCAGCCCGTACACGAACTACTTCGGTGTTATGCCTCAGGAGAGCAAAACCTACTATTACCAGAGCGACAATGGACGCAGCGGTACAATGTATTACTATGGCGAGGATCTGAACGGGGACTACGTTGAGATGTTCCATGTAGATAACGTCGGCGGATATACCGTAACCGTTGAAGACCATTATGAATTCCTGGGCTTTACCTATGACCGTGGTACGAGTAATGGTAGTAGTTGTTCCAATGCGAAGTTCTACTACACCCGCAACAGTTACGGTCTGGAGTTTAATAATGGCGAAAGTGTAATTAAAACGGAGAGCGTAAAGTACGAAGCTCCTCTCGGACAGTACGACTTCACGCCGACGGAGGTGCCCTCCAAATACGAGCCGGGCTCCGTAGAGTTTGCCGGGTGGTATCTGAACCCCGAGTGTACCGGTGAGGAGTATATCCTTTCCCAGCATACGATGCCCGCCGGTGCCCAAGACGGCGATAATGCTCTCGTGCTCTACGCCAAGTGGGTACCCGTGACACACACCGTCAAGTTCTATCTCACCGAGAAAAGTGAAAGCGTATACAAGCCCGAAAAGGCTGACACCGAGGCCAGCTTCACCGTGTCCCACGGTGACAATATCGCCGAGGAGTATGTTACAAACCACCTCGAGATAAAGGCCATGAACGAGGCCAAGCCCAACGGCGACTATCAGTTCGTCATGTGGTACTACTACGAAAACGGCAATAAGAAGCCCTTCGACCCCACCACCCAGATACGCAAGGATCTGACGCTGTACGGCGAGTGGTCGTCGAATACGCTCAAGCAGTACACCGTGCAGTATGTTCTCCAGTCCGACCCCAGCGTTAAGGTCGCCGACGATCTCACAGGCTCCGGTCTTGCCGGCACGACAAAGACCTTTGACGCGAAGGGCGGCACCGAGCTCTACGCCGGCTATCAGGAGGGTTATTTCCCGACGGTGCAGTCGCAGTCTCTGCTGCTTGATATCAATGCGGATAGCCTCGTCGTGACGTTCGAGTACGTCCCCATGCCCGCCGTCCCCTATACGGTGAGGTATGTGGACAAGGACACCGGTGCTAGCCTTGCCGAGGATAAGGTCGTCTCCGACAACCGCAAGGCCGTCGTAACCGAGACGTTCAAGTCCATCTCCGGCTATATGCCCGACGCGTATCAGAAGCGTCTCGTCGTCACCGCCGACGGCGAGAACGTCCTCTACTTCTACTACACCAAGGACGAGACCCACGCCTACTACAAGATCACCCACTACACCCAGAACACCGACGGTGCTACCTGGATGGAATACGCCTCCTCACAGGCTGTGGGCGATATCGGCACACGCTACACCGCCTCGCCCATGACCATCCCCGGCTTTACCTACAGTGAGATCAAGTATGTCGTGAGCGGCACCGAGGTCACCGACGTGACCGCCGAGGGCGCGAAGCTGACTGCCGACGGCCTCGAGATAAACCTCTACTATGTCCGCAACGACTACCCCTATAAGGTCAGGTATCTCGAGCAGGGCTCCGGCAAGGTGCTCCACGAGGAAAAGAGCGGCACCGGCAAGTACGGCCAGATGGTCTCCGAGTCCGCCATCGACATCGACGGCTATGACAAGGTAGACCCCACCTCCGTCGCGCTGAGCATCCGCATCGACGACGGCGAGGGGGCACCCAACATAAATCTCATCACCTTCTACTACACGGAGAAGGAGGTCCCCATCACCTATGTGGCCGTGGGGCCCGCGGGGGCAACAGGCTTCGGCTCTGTCTCCCCCACCGCCGAGACTGTGAAGATCAAGACCGGCACCGCGCAGGGCTCCGTTCCCACGGCGGGCGAGGGCTTCAAGTTCGTCGGCTGGTATAAGGATGCCAACTGCACCGAGCCCGTCGATGCCTCGTGGGTCACGGACAACAGGATAACCCCGCAGAAGAACGACGACGGAAAGAACGTTCAGGCTACATACTACGCGAAGTTCGAGTACGACGTGGCGGATCTCACCATCACCAAGAGCGGCGCGGATCTAGACCTTGACCCCGACCAGACCTTCATCTTCACCGTCACCGGCCCGGACGGATACAGCACTACCGTGGCGGTCAAGGGCAACAGCTCCGTCACCATCAAGGGGCTGAAGATCGGCACCTACACCGTCCACGAGGACAGCGGCTGGAGCTGGCGTTACTCCTGCGGAGATCAGACCATAACCCTGCAGCCCGCTGTGACCAACAACGTCACAATGGTGAACAGCCGCGGCAATGATAAGTGGCTGGACGGCAACAGTTATTCAGAGAACGTATTCAACCGATAAGAAAGGAGGGCGACCGAAATGAATCACGGTAAGCATATTGTTGAAAAACCCACAGCCCGCAGGCATATCAAAAAGAGTAAGCCGTCCCTTCTCCTCGTCGCGCTGGTCGTTCTGGTGGGCGTGCTTGTCGGCTCGACAGTGGCCTATCTCATCACGAATACCGGCTCCGTCTCGAACAGCTTCACCTCCGCGAAGATAACGACGGAAATCACCGAGGAATTTGGCGGCAGTGTTAAAAACAACGTCTGTGTGAAGAACACCGGCGATGTTGAGGCGTACATCCGCGCGACCGTCGTCGTCACATGGAAGTCCGGCTCGGATGTGTATCCCACCGCCCCCGTGCCGGGCACGGACTACACCATGACCTGCCCGGCAGATGCCGGATGGGTGCAGAGCGGTAGCTATTACTACTACACGAGCGCGGTCGCTCCCGACGCGTCCACCGGCGTCCTGCTCACAGCCTGCCAGCCGGTGAACGACGCTCCCGCAGACGGCTACACCCTCCATGTGGAGATACTGACCGAGGCCATCCAGAGCAAGCCTGCAAAGGCCGTGACCGAGGCATGGGGCGTCACCGTGGGTGATGACGGCAATCTGGCAATCGGATCTTATGCGGGAGGTATCGTAGGATGAAAAACTTCTTCAAACGCTTTTCCTCTCTGACACTGGCGCTGATGCTGGTGCTCTCGCTCGGCGTTACCGCGTTCGCGGCAAGCCCCTCCATCACGTTCGAGGGCTTTTCCGAGGGCTTTGATTTCCAGCCCGGCAGTGAGTACACCGAGACTGACCTCTTTGATAATTTCAAGGGCGTGATGCCCGGCGATGTGCTCTACGAGTACATCACGGTCACAAACTCCGCCACGGACTGCGACTTCGTACAGCTCTATATGCGCGCCGTCGCCCATGACGAGGTTGATAACCCCCTCAGCGAAAAGGTAGCGGAGGAAGAGACGTTGGTGAGCATGAGCGACTTCCTCGCTCAGCTCTACATGAAGGTCTGGAACGGCACGGAGCTCATCTATGAGGCCTCCCCCGACGAGCTGGACGGACTGGCCGATAATGTTTTCCTCGGCACCTTCCTCAACGGCGAGACGACGACGCTGAAGGTGGAGCTTACCGTACCGATAGAGCTCGGCAACGAGTATGCCAACCGCGTCGGTGAGGTCGACTGGGTGTTCCATGTGGAAGCCTTCAACGAAAGTCAGCTCTCCGTCCGCAAGGTCTGGTCGGACGGCAACTCCGCCCACGCCGATGACGAGGTCATAGTCAGCCTCCTCAAGGACGGCGAGGTCGAGTCCTTCGCCGTGCTGAATAAAGAAAACGGCTGGGCGTACACCTTCGACAGACTGGTCGAGGGTCATGAATGGACGGTCGAGGAAGCGGAAGTTCCCGACGGCTACACCGTGAGCTATAAGACCGAGGGCACCTCCGTTACCATCACCAACACCAAGCCCACCATACCCGCCAAGACTCCGCTCGATGTCATAGCGAAAAAGGTGTGGAGCAACGACGACGGCAAGGACCGTCCCGACTCCGTCACCGTAACGCTCTATAACGGCGGCCAGGTATATGACACGGTGAAGCTCAATAAGGACAATAACTGGACCTACCACTGGAAGGACAGCTCCGTCACCGGCAACTGGCAGATAGTGGAGACCAACATTCCCAAGGGCTATACCCCCTCCTACAGTGTCAGCGGGAATGTGACCACCATCACCAACACATGGAAGCTCATCCAGACCGGTCAGCTCAACTGGCCCATTGCCGTTCTCGGCGGTGTGGGTATCGCCCTGATCGCTCTCGGCGGGGCAATGCTGATGAAGAAGAAACGGGAAAATGCCTAAGAAAACGGGCATAGTCCTTGTGACACTGGGAGCGGTGCTGATAATGTCGGCACTGCTCCTTTTTATATCAAATCAGCGGGAAGCGGAAAAGGCCGGTCAGGAAGCCGAGATACTCATGACCGAGCTTGAAAACCATATGAGGGAGCAGGAGGCGCAGTCCGCCGCGAAAGCCGCCCGACCCGACGCGGAGGAGACAGAGCCGGACGAAGCGACACTCTCGCCGGAGCTGCCCGTCGTCGAGATCCGGGGCTATGAGTACGTCGGCTATGTGGAGATACCGTCGCTGTGGATAAAGCTCCCGGTGCTGGCCGAGTGGGGCTATGATCTGCTGGAGTATGCCCCCTGCCGTCAGTTCGGCTCCTCGCGAACCGACGACCTTGTTATAGCCGCGCACAATTACAGCACACATTTCGGCGACCTCAAGTGGGTCAAGGAGGGCGCCACCGTGACCTTTACGGACATGGACGGCATAGTCAACAGCTACACCGTCGCCGCGAAGGACACCGTTGACCCCGACGACGTGGATTCGGTGTTAAACAGTGGATACGATCTGGTACTCTATACCTGCACCTATGGCGGCAGAACGAGAGTTGTCGTATTCTGTGACCGCGTTGAGGAGACGGACACGACAGAAAACGAGGCGTGACGAAACGGAAACCGTTTGTCCGCACGGATATGTGAGGGATAAAATGGCTTCAAGATATAAATTCAGCGATGAGCAAAGAAAAGAACTGGAGACGGCGCGCCGTGAATGTACGGATAAGCGCGCGATGCCCAGACTTGAGGCACTTGTGCTGCGGGCGCGGGGCGCTACCGCCAAGGAGGTGGCGAAGGCGACCGGCTTTCACGCCGCCTATGTGAGCAAGCTGGTGCAAAAATACCGCCTGAACGGTATCGAGGCTATCACCGGGAACCATTACGGCGGCAATCATCGCAACATGAGCTTTGAGGAGGAGGCCGCGATCCTGGCACCCTTCCGGGAGCGCATGGAAAGAGGCGAGCCGGTGGAGATACGCGAGATATCAAGGGCATATCAGCAGGCCGTCAGCCATACTATAAGTAACGGGCAGATATACGTTGTCCTCTACCGTCACGGCTGGGAAAGGCTCAGACCCCGCGCCGGACAGCCCCAAACGGCCGGCGGAGCCGAAGTCGCGCACCCGGAGAATTAAAGCTTTTTAATAAGAAAACAACCCTGACGGAAAATCGTCGGGGTCGTTCGGCTTGTAAGGCTCATCGTTTTGCCCTCTCAGACGAAAATCAAGGATTTCGGGAGGCGAGGCTTTGACATAAAACACCGCCCATGACCGAAATGAACGGTCATGGGCGGTGTTTATATTATTATTTACTATTATTTACTATTATTTACTTCTGATTCCAGCCGGTCTGACCGTCGAGGAACTTCATGTTGCGCAGGTTCGGGAGATAGGCAGTGTTCACCGTGCCGGGGCCGGGGAAGCCTGCGGTGCCGGTGGCGCAGCCGGCGACATTGTGAAGAACGCTGTCCCAGATGGGCTCGTCGGAGCTGTATGCCACGGTGGAGCTGAACTTGCCGTCCAGACCCTTTTCGCAGAGGTCGGTGCACTCGTGCAGATACTGTGCGCCGCGGGTGAGGGAGGTGGTGACCTTGTAGCCGCCGCCCTCCTTGAGCTTCTTGGCGATGGTCAGGAGAGTGCCGAGCGCAAGGATGAAGCCGGGGAAGTAGTCCAGAGGAACGCCGTTGAGGTTGACGGGCTGTTCGAGACTGCCGTTACGCACGGACAGACCCGTGATATCCTCCGCGCAGGGCGCCCAGCCGGGACGATCCTTCCACACGGTGTCGGAGAAGCACATGAGGTTTGCGTAGATGACGTTGGGGTTGAGTTTGCGGATGTCCGCCTCGGAGAGGCCGAACTTGTCAAGCGTCCCGTTCTGATAGGAGTAGGTGATAACGTCGGCTTCCTTAATGAGCTCCTTGCAGCGGGCAAGCTGTTCGGGAATGTTGAAGTCAAGCTGGATGGAGTTCTTGCCGGCCCAGCCGTCGAACTCGAGCATGGCCTGTTCCTGATTGACGAACTCGCCGCGGCGGACGAGCAGAACGTCAGCGCCGTACTCGGCAAGGATACGGGAGCACGCGGGGCCCGCGATGATGTGGGTGAGGTCAAGAACCTTTATGCCGGACAGCGGGCCGCGGGAATTGGGCTTGCCCCATGAGGGAGCGGCGCAGTCGGCTTCCTTCTCCTGACGGATGAGAGGCATGGCGATAACGGCCTTGCCGACCTCGGTGTTCTCCCACTCCTCGCGGGAGCGGATCATGCAGCCGCACGCGCCGCAGTCGAAGGAGCGCTCCTCAAGGTCAAGCGCGTCGTAGCGGCCGACAACATCGACCATTTCCTTCTTGTCCTTGGACATGGTGAGCATGGAATACTTCGTGCCGGGCTTGGAATAGGGGAGAGCGGCGGCCAGCTTATTGAGCTGATCCTGATAGTAGACGTGGAACGAAACATCACGTCCGTCCTTCGCGCGGTACTTGAAGAAGGAGCCGTTGAAGGCGTTGTTGACGCGGATCGCGCTCATAACACGGGATTTGGCAAAGGCCGCGCCCTCGTGGCTGGCCATATAGAGACGGATCGCCTGCATACCGGCAAAGGCAACGTCGCATATCGTCTCGGCACCGCTGACGTCGTCGCCGCGCAGGGCGCCTATCTCGGTCGCGACAGAGGAGCATGCCGCAAGAACGGCGGCGATGGCCGGGGTCTGGAGGACCTTTTCATCCTGGAAGAGAAGCTCGACGGCGGGCTTGCGCTTTTTCAGAATGGTGATGTTCACAGGGGGCGGGAACGGGTTATCCTGCAGGCAGGCCTTTCTGAACTGAGCCTTTCTGCGGCTGTCGGCGACAAAAACGGTGGGTATCGGCTTGATGCCGAACTGAGTTGTCAGGTCTTCAAAGATGACCTGCGCCTGTTTTGCCTTGGTTTCCAGCACTTTCTTAGACATTGCGATGGTATCCTTTCGTATATAATAATTTTATTGTGGCTTCTTTAACAATTCGGCACGGAACATACATATGGCCGTGGCTGTACCACTGCCAACTAACAGGATATACTTTTTCGGTCGATTTGTCTACATTTTTCTTTGCGAGGTCGATATTTTTTGCGGCGGCGACAGCAGGGGAGGACTATCTCAACAGCTTTCTCAGGCTTTTTTCCGAGGCGGCTGGGCAGAGTGCGCGGACGTGTTCATACACAGCGCGGCGCGATTCCTCCGGCTCCTCGCCGTAGGCGGAGGTCACAAGCTCCGCGCTCCAGAGAGTCTCCGGCATGGCGTACACGGCAATGTTCCAGCCGTAGGGCTCGCCGTGCTTGTTGCGACGGGGACGAAAATCCTTCACGGCAAGATAGGTCTGCATCTGAAGCTCCGCCAGCGTCCCCTCAAAGTTGCGCTCTCCGCCCTTTGTAAAGCCGCCCAGCTCCTTCGCCTCGAAGGAAAAGAGCTCCTGCCCGTCCATGAACGGCCTCATGAGCTTGCGTTCGCGGTCTTTGGCCTTGCCGTCGTCATAGCGTGCGTCGAAATCATAGCCGTCGCGGCGGTAATTGACGAAGCGCGGCAGCCACTCAAGCGACACAAAGCCTGCCTTTTTGTCGAAAAACTTGCCGTAGGCGACCTTGCCGCTGCGCGCGGCCAGCCTGCGCCACTCCCATGGGTCGCGCTTCTCGTCGCCGCTCCACCAGTATTTCGCGGCGGTATGCTCCTCGACGGAAAAGCCGGGTATCTCATTTCTGAAAAGCGGGAGGAAGCCCACCGTGTTCACATATTCTATCAGCCCGGCAACGTCCCTCAGCCGTGTGGGGTCGTCCTCGTCAAGGCCGTAAATTATCCATTCGCCGCTTTCGTTTCCCATTCGCCGTGCTCCTTTTTTATCTGTAGATATAATTATACCACCGCAGGGGCAGACTGTTCAACAATAAACAAAGTTTTTTCAATAAATGGCGGCCGTGTTGCTTGATTGTGGCGGATGAATTTGGTATTCTATAGCTGTAGCATTACAAAGGAGGCAACGGATAAATGAAAGTTGTACTTCAGCACCTGACGAAAAAATTCCCCTCACGCGACAGGAAGAACCCCGCCGAGGTCGTCGCCGTGAATGATTTCGACTTCGAGATCCCCGACGGCAAGCTCATCGGTCTGCTCGGCCCCTCCGGCTGTGGCAAGAGCACAACGCTCAATCTCATCTGCGGTCTGCTGTCTCCAAGCGAGGGCCGGATATTCTTCGGTGAGGATGACGTTACCGACCTGCCGCCCGAGAACCGCGGAGTGGGACTCGTGTTCCAGAACTACGCGCTCTACCCGCACCTGACCGTGCGGCAGAATATCACCTTCCCGCTTGAAAATCTCAGGGGTAAGGAACGCCTTTCCCGCGCCGAGATGAACGCCAAGGCGGAGGAGGCGGCAAGGCTCGTACAGATAGACACGCTCATGGAACGCAAGCCCTCCGAGCTCTCCGGCGGACAGCAGCAGCGCGTGGCCATCGCCCGCGCACTGGTGAAGAGGCCGAGGGTGCTCCTGCTGGATGAGCCGCTTTCAAACCTTGACGCGCGCCTCAGACTACAGACACGCGAGGAGATACGCCGCATACAGCGCGAGACCGGCATCACCACCGTCTTTGTCACCCACGACCAGGACGAGGCCATGAGTATTTCCGACATGATCGTTGTGATGAAGGACGGCGTTTTACAGCAGCTTGGCAAGCCTCAGGAGGTCTATGACGACCCGGTGAACCTCTTCGTCGCAAGGTTCCTCGGCACGCCCGCCATCAATGTGTTCTCCGGCCGGGTGGCTGGCGGCAGGCTCCTGCTTGGCAATGACGAGGTGATGAGCGTCCCCGGCGCGCCCGACGGCGAGGTATGGGTCGGCATACGTCCGGAGGGCTTCATCCCCGACGCGAACGGTCCGCTCTCCTGCGCTCTCACCGGCATCGAGGTCATGGGACGCGACATGAGCGTTATTTCGACCCACCCCGCGAGCGCGGCCTCCATACGCGCCATCATCAGCAGTGACAACGCCGTTAACGCCGACGCTGTGAGCGTGCGCTTCGAACTTCGCCGCAATAAGGTATTCCTCTTTGACCGCACGGATGAAAAGCGTATCCGCTTTGAGGTGTGAGCATGGAGAAGAAAAACCCGAAGGCGTGGCTCTATCTTCTGCCCGCAATAGCGTTTCTGGGCGTTTTCATGGTATACCCGCTGGTGGACGTGCTGGTCTACTCCCTTGAGGAGGGGTACAACTTCGCGTCCCAGAGCTATTTCGGCACGGGGCTTTACAACTATTCCTACGTCCTCCACGACCCGTTTTTCCTCCAGGCCGTGAAGAATACCTTTATCCTCGTGGCGATCACCGTTCCGCTCTCTACAGGCATAGCACTGCTGATATCGCTGGGACTCAACTCCATAAAAAGGCTCAGAGAGCTTTTTCAGACGGTCTATTTCCTCCCCTACGTCACCAACACGCTGGCTGTGGGTCTTGTGTTCATGATACTGTTCAAAAAGACCGCCTACAGTGAGGGGCTTGTGAACCTGCTGATAAGCTTCTTCGGCGGCAACAGTGTGGACTTCATCTCCGGCCCATACTGGGCGAAGATGTTTGTGCTGAGCCTTTACACGATATGGATAGTCATGCCGTTCAAGATACTCATACTCACCGGGGCGCTGGCCTCCGTGAGGCAGGATTACTATAACGCCGCGCGCATAGACGGAACCCCCAAATGGCGCATCTTCACACGGATAACTCTGCCGATGATATCCCCCATGATATTCTATCTCGTCATCACCGGCTTCATCGGCGCGTTCAAGGCGTACTCTGACGCGGTGGCGCTCTTCGGCACGGACTTAAACGCCGCCGGTATGAACACCATCGTCGGCTATGTCTATGATATGCTCTACGGCAACAGCGGCGGCTTCCCGTCCTACGCCTCCGCCGCGGCTATAATCCTCTTTGCCATCGTCATGACAATTACCTGCATCAATCTTCTCGTCAGCAAAAAGTATGTATATTATTCCTGAGGAGGCGCACGATGAACGATAAAACCGATTACACGCGCATCGAGCGCGCCTCCCACCGCCGCACCGCCGTGACAAAAACCGTCACCTATGTGTTTCTGGCGCTGTGGGGGATAATAGTCCTGTTCCCGTTCTACTGGATGGTGCTCACCTCGCTCAAGAGCTACAGCGCCTACAACGCGGAGTATATCCCGCAGTTTTTCACCCTCTCGCCCACTCTGCAAAACTACGCGGATGCCTTTAACGCCGTGCCGCTCGGGAAGTATTTCGCGAACACGCTCGTCTTTACCGTGGCTACAACGGCGATAATGCTGGTGGTGACGGTGCTGGCGGCCTACGCCTTTGCGCGGCTTGAATTCCGCGGGCGGGATACCGTGTTCACGCTGTTCCTGTCGCTGATGATGATACCCTCGGAGCTCGTGGTCATCACGAACTTCGTCACCGTTACCGACCTTAATATGAGAAATACCTTTATGGGGCTCATTCTCCCGTCGGTCACGTCGGTGTTTTATATCTACCTGCTCAAGGAAAACTTCGCGCAGGTGCCGGATGAGCTGTACTACGCCGCCAAGGTGGACGGCACGTCGGATCTCAAGTACCTGTTCAAGGTCATGCTCCCCGTCTGCCGCCCCACGGTCATCACCGTTGTGATACTCAAGGTCATAGAGTGCTGGAACTCCTATGTCTGGCCGCGCCTCATCACCGACGACCCCAACTATTTCCTCGTCTCAAACGGCATACAGGAGATACGCGAGAATGGCTTCGGTCGCGAGAATATCCCCGCAATGATGGCCGCCGTCGTGGTCATTTCCGTGCCGCTCATCATCCTCTTCCTTGTTTTTCGCAAAAAGATAATGGAGGGCGTCGCGAGAGGAGGCACCAAGGGATGAAAAACTTCAAACGTCTTTTCGCTCTCGTTGTGTTGGCGGCGCTGTGTTGTACGGTGCTCACCGGCTGTCATGGCTCACGGGAGAGATCGAGCTTCACCATGCCCGACACGCTGGATGAGAGCCGGAGCTTCGAGCTCACCTTCTGGGCGAAGAACGACACCAACAAGGCGCAGACCGCCGTATATGAAAAGGCAAAGAACGACTTCGAGGCACTCTATCCCAATGTCACGGTCAATATCCGCCTCTACACCGACTACGGCCGTATATATAACGACGTTATCACCAACATCGCCACCGACACTACGCCCAACATCTGCATAACCTATCCCGACCATATCGCCACCTACCTCACGGGCGAGGAGGTCGTGGTGCCGCTTGACGAGCTCATGACCGACAGTCGCTGGGGTCTGGGCGGGAGCGAGCTGCGCTTCGACGGCCCGACGCTTGAGGAGATCGTTCCCGAGTATCTAAGCGAGGGCGTCCTCGGCTCGCGCCAGTACGCACTGCCGTATATGCGCTCGACCGAGGCGTGCTACGTCAACAAAACCATGGTGGAGGCACTCGGCTATGAGCTGCCCGAGACGCTGACATGGGACTTCGTGTGGGAGGTATCCGAGGCCGCCGCCCAAAAGGACGCCGACGGCAATTTCCTCATCAACGGTCAGAAAACCATGATCCCCTTTATCTACAAGTCCACCGACAACATGATGATACAGATGCTCCGTCAGCTCGGCGCGGACTACTCCGACGCAAACGGGAACATCGGCATCTTCAACGACACCACGCGCGAGCTCCTGCTGGACATCGCCGGGCACACCGAAAGCGGCGCGTTCTCCACCTTCAAGATATCCAGCTACCCCGCGAACTTCCTCAACGCCGGGCAGTGCGTTTTCGCCGTTGACTCTACCGCCGGCGCGACATGGATCGGCACGCACGCCCCGCTTCTTGACATAAGCGCCGACAAGCTTGTGGAGTTCGAGACCGAGGTCATGACCATCCCGCAGTTCGATACCGAAAACCCGCAGATGATCTCCCAAGGACCCAGCGTGTGCATATTCAACAAGGCTGATGCGCAGGAGGTCATGTACTCGTGGCTCTTTGCCCAGTTCCTGCTGACGAACGAGGTTCAGCTCGGCTACTGCCGCACCGAGGGCTATATCCCCGTGACCTATAAGGCGCTGGAGAGCGAGGAATACCGGGACTATCTCTCCCGTTGCGGTGAGGATTACGACGAGCATTACGACGTGAAGATCAAGGCGTCGCAGCTTCTTTTCGACAACATCGACAATACCTTTGTCACCCCGGTCTTTAACGGCTCGGCCTCCCTGCGCGATGCGTCGGGGCAGATGATAGAGAGCGTTGTCAAGTCCACCCGCCGCGGAGAGACTGTGGACGACGCCTATCTTGACAAGCTTTTTGATGAGGTCACGGCGCTCTACCGTCTGGATGACGCCTCCCGCATGAACTCCTCCGGTCCCGCCGACCTCGGCCCCCTGCCCGGTACTGCCGTGGCGCTCCTTGCGGCGCTGGGTGTGACGTGGGTGCTGATCGGAGCGTTCGTTCTGTTCGGAAAACTGAAGAAAAAATCAAATTTATAAAAACAATTTGTAAATGGTGTTGATTTTCGGTTTATTTCAGATATAATAAATTCGTTGTTCAAACCTACTTTTGAAAGACCAGCTATAAAAAGTCAATAGGGAAAACGAGAAAAGAAGGATAATGGT
>CAZPLL010000045.1:0-15503 GCA_964587485.1 uncultured Oscillospiraceae bacterium
AGGCATACTTGAAACGGACGAGTTTCCTATACATATTCTCGGAGACGCGGCGAAGGTCACAAACCTGCATTCCGCGATTTGGGACGCAAACAATCTTGTTTTGAAATTTCAATAAGCATCGTTTTTCTACAAACGTCGCACAGACGCACAGATAAACTTTGGGACTGTTGTAAAACTTTCGCTTTGCAACAGTCCCATTTTAATTCAAAGCTACTCTACCGCCTCGGGGAGGCAGTGCATATGAGTGGTTCCGAGAACTCTGAAGCCCTCGGCATGACCCTTGAGCGATCGTATGCCGTTGTCAACGGCGCGAAGCTTGAGATATAAAGCTATCGAACGTGCATCATCTGAACCGCTGGGGAACTGACTTATATGACAGCTGAAAACAGAGTCCAGGTGTTTGTCAAGATATCCTTTCGTCCCGACGAAACGGTTCGGCCTGGCTGTCATGTAATACGCAAGCGCCTTGACCGGCGCGCTCTCGGCACCGTAGCCCGCCATAATTCCCGGATACGGTGCAAAGCACGCTATCTGTCTTGCACATTCGCCAACGTTAATATGGTCAGCGTGGCACTCGCTCGATACAAGCGGGTCGGGCGCGAATATCAGTTCGGGCTTAAACTCTCCGACAGTACTGGCAATACCGCGCAAAAGCTCCTGCTTCGTATAACCTTCACCGTCGCACAAATTGAGAAAGCGAACATCGCGTATCCCAAGCTTTGCCGCGGAAGCAATCGCCTCACACCGCCGCGTTTCCACAAGCTCCTCGCGGCTGGTACCTTTTGGTGCATTGCCGTCGCCAAAACGCCCGTCTGTACAGATGAGAAAGCATATGCTTTTTCCGAGGTTGGAAAGCTTGGCCGCAGTCGCGCCCGCACCGATCTCGATATCATCAGGGTGTGGACCGATAAACAGATATCTCTCAAAGCTTTCTATTCGGGGCAGGGGAGCGGCAAAATTCAGTACAGCTTTCGTTAGGCTCATTTAACTGTCGCCGCCTTTTTAGCCGCGATTTCCTCACATATGCGGTCGTATTCTTCTTCGTCAAGGGAGTAATGCTTTTTATACAGGAAATAGGATATGAGCATAAGCGCACAGGGTAATACGGTCATGCTGAGTAAAAGCCCAAGTATCTGTGCATTACTTACTCCGGATATTACGCCGCCTATATCTGCCAGCTTCTGCGCCTCGGTTATAAGACCCATGGAGGTTTGACGCTCAAGCTCGGAAATCTGATTTGTGTAGTTGGTCACACCGAAAATGAGGTAGCACGCGGAGGTTATCACAACGACGAGCGCGGACGCAAGCTTGGTAAAGAACGGCCTGAGTGAGGCAATTATTGCCTCGTCACGCATACCGTGCCTGTACTCATTATACTCCACAGTGTTGAGAATGGAGATCATCATAACGAGATAGAAGCAATACTGTCCGAAATTTGAGAGCATATATCCGACAGTAAGTATCCAGAACTTAGGCATACCCGTGGGCATAAGGAGCCCCGCGGTGAGCATAAGAACATACCCGATGACCGATATTACCGCCATGATGCCCATGAGCGGCTTTCGGTGTATCTTCTGAGATATTGCCGGGTAAAAAATCATGAGGAAAGCAGTTGCTGCCATGCCGACGGTCGAGAACAGCGAGAACAGCCCGCCCTCGTAGCCGAATTCAAAGTATATATAAGTCGAGCCGATACCGCCGACAACAAGTCCGTTGCCGACCTGCTGAATGAGGAATATAAGCGCGATCCACATAAGCTGGTCGTTGCCGCTGATGGTGCTCCATATTTTTTTGAAGCTTACAGGCGGAACCTCCTCGCCGTAGTCGCGGTTCTCGCGGACGCCGAAAATCGTAAAGCACATAAAGATCGGTGCAATAATGCAGACCGCAAGGGCTATGCGCCCGTATGCGACCGACGCACTGCCGCCGATCGTATTTGAGCCGGTCGTAAGCATAGGGATAAGCACAGACGCGAGCGTGCCGCCGATACCGGCAAAGAGCGTTGCGCGGGCGGTAAACTGGTTTCTTGTATGAGCGTCAGAGCCGAGCGCGGGCACCATTCCCCAGTAGGAGATATCGTGCATGGTGTATGTTATGCTGTACATGAAGTAGATAAAGCCGAAAAACCAGATAAAGCTCCAGCCCTGCAAGTCAGTATTAAAAGCAAGGTATTCCACAACACAGGTAGAGAGTATACCGATAACGAGCCATGGCTTGAACTTGCCGTACTTGCCGCGGGTACGCTCAATGATGTTGCCCATAACGGGGTCATTCAGCGCGTCGAATATCCTCGCCGTTACCATGATGGCGGTTATGGCCATGAGCTGCGCCGCCGTAAGACTCCGCGTAAAAAGCACATATGTGAGAATGAAGTTCGTAAAGAGCTGATACATCATGTCTCTTCCCACCGTGCCGAGCGGGAACATAATCAGGTTCTTTTTCTGTGTTTGCAAATTGTTCATGCTACCGTCTCCTTGTCGATCAAGTATGAAATCATATTACCATTCGCCTGCAAATATGGCAAGCAAATAAAGTCCGGTTTATAATTTCGTGATATGCACGATACTGCTGAGAAGAAAGTTGCTGTTTTGCCTGACGTAGTCCGTATATTCTTCGCGTGAAATGTAATATTTTCGCCCCCACGAGGACACCTGTAGCCATTCATCGTCTATCCCCGTGACCGTGAGAAAGTGTGCATATGTCGATGCCGATACGTTGGGGAGTCCGTCCGGGCGTTTCGTGTACAGAGTCGCCTTGTTCTTCTGCCAAAAACGCGGGAAATTCGGCCCGACGGCGAGGATGACGGGGATATCCTCGGACAGCATTTTCTCTACAGTTCCAAATAGCTCTCCGCTCCGCACACCCCAGCGCGCCCTCATCGGCATCTTATAATGTCTGAACGCAAGGTCGAGCCCAGCGGAAAGTGCCGGTCCGTTTATTCCAAACGGCGGTATGATCGGCATACAGCTTCGGCTCAGTCTGCGCGAGAAATCATCGTATTCCCGCTCGTCTACCGTCTCTGCGAGAAGCGCGGCAGGGAAGTCGTCACTGCGACAATCCCCATGATACCTTGAAAGATAAATAAGAACATCGCTACTCCCGATAACACCGCAACCGCAACGACGTATTACCCGGCTTTCCGACCACAGTTGAGTACCGCCGTATGAAATTTTTCCGTCCTTTTTAACAGATATATAGGGGTGCTTCAGCTCTGTCATGCAAAACCTCTTCATGGATTGATAGTCTTATTATAGTTTGTTTGACAGGAAAATACAATAAGTTAAAAAAGTGATAGAAATAAAGCGTTATAAGTGATAGAATGAAAGAGGAAAATTTTGTACCGGAGGCAGATATAATGCTGGATTTTTTACGAAGTCAGGGAGTAAGTGAGGAGCTTATATTTAAGATAAAGGATTTTCGCGCCAAGTACCCGGCAGATGATGAGTCCGCGCGGCGTATTCCCGCGCCTAAGTATAGATATTACGGCCGCGATATATGGGAAAAAGCGCTGACGGCACTGCTCGCAGGAGAGAACATTCTGCTCGTCGGCCCCAAAGCTACCGGAAAAAATGTACTTGCGGAAAACCTTGCCGCAGTTTTTGAGCGGCCCGAGTGGGATATTTCGTTCTATCTCAATACCGACGCCGCCTCTCTCATCGGAACAGACACCTTTATCGGCGGCGAGGTGCGCTTCCGCCACGGGCCGATATATCAGTGCGCGGAATACGGTGGTTTTGGTATTCTCGACGAAATCAACATGGCTAAAAACGAGTCTCTTGCGGTTCTGCACGCGGTGCTGGATTTCCGCCGCATCATTGATGTCCCGGGGTATGACCGCATAAATCTTGCGCCCTGCACGCGCTTTATTGCCACCATGAACTACGGCTATGCCGGGACGAGGGAGCTTAACGAAGCGCTTGCCTCGCGCTTCATGGTCATCAACATGCCCGTCATTTCAAGGGAAAATCTCGAAAGCCTCCTCCAATCTCAGTTCCCGAAGCTCAAAAGTGAATATACCCGTCAGTTTGCACAGCTTTTCCATGAGATACGTGCCAAATGCGACAGCTCCGAGATATCAACCAAGCCGCTTGACCTGCGCGGACTTGTGGCAGCGCTGAATCTTGTCGATGCCGGACTTACCGTCGGGCAGGCGCTTGAGCTGGGCATAGTCAATAAGTCCTTCGACGATTTCGAGCACCAGCTTGTCTCAGACATTATCGCCGCAAGAATCCCCGCGACCATAGGAAGAGAGACGATATTCGAGCCATGATAAACGAAGTGAGCGAGATTCAGAGAAAGCGGGCGCTCAACCAGATATGGAATGGCGCGAGGAACCATAGCTTTTCTCCTGACTTCAAGGCATATGACAGTGACGGCAAGGCGGATCTATACTGGAACAGTATCATAGGCTCTGTCAGATATCAGTATGATTACCCGCAGATTGAGGCGGTGTTCCGCTCCTTTGAGCAGTATGAGGATTCCGCTATCTACGAGAGCCTTTTCTGGCTGGGGCTTGAAAACGCACTATACGGCAGGGAAGAGGGGGAGCGTCCCGCTCTCTCGGCGCTAAGGCATGACTATGCCGAGAATTTTCTCCGCCTCTATGAGACAAAGGAAAGTGACCGCTTATACGAAGCAATGGCCACGGGGCACTTTAAGCGCGTCCTCGGGCTTGATCCCGGGTTAAGTGCCTACGAGAGAAAGCTTCTTGACGAGCTTGAATTTTCTCCCGACATAACAACCGAGGATATCGTCAAACGCGCTGGGGAGCTTTTCACGCGATGGTTCCAGATACGCACCGAGGAGCGCAAGCAGGAAAAGCGTCTCATTCCCCCGACGATCTTCGGCAGGAAGAGGGGAAACTCAAAATCCCGTTACCGCAGGTTTGGTATAGGCTTCGCGGATCACCCCGACAACATTTACGGCGGCAGTGCCGCAGGTGAGCGGCAGAAGGAAAATGAACTGACAACCAAGCTGTCTGCTGCAGAGCTGCGCGAATTTATGACCGCAAAGTACGGAAAGCCTGTCTTTACTCCGCGCGAGATATCTGAGATTGAGCGTAAGCTCTGCGTCGGAAATCATCTCGACTGCAAGCTTCATTTCACCAAAGGTGAGGAGTATAGCAATAGCACTGTCTTTAACGGCTTTGAAGCACTTCAAAAACAAAAAGAAGCGCGGCAGATTGAAAAAAACCGTCAGTTTTACCGGGACAATTTTGCGCGCAACAACGCCTCTGTCGCAAAGCTCACCTCCCAGGTTCTGAATTCCGTCCTTATGCACCTTCAGCCCGTTGATGTAAAATCCAGCGGGGGCAGACTGTGTGCGGGTCGTGCATGGCGTGCGCAGATGCTTGAAGACGAAAATATCTTTACCCGCACCGAGCAGGACGATGCGGGGAGTCTGAGCGTCGATATACTCCTTGACGCTTCGACATCGCAAAAATTCCGACAGGAAACAGTCTCGTCACAGGGTTATATGATAGCCGAAAGCCTGACACGTTGCTCAATACCCTGCCGAGTCATGTCCTTCTGCTCTATGACCGGGTACACAGTCATGCGCATTTTCCGTGACTATAACGAGCCGAAGAACAACAAAAAAATATTTGAGTACGTCTCAAACGGGTGTAACCGTGACGGGCTTGCCATCAGAGCCGCGCATCATCTCATTGAGCAGTCCCCGTATGAGCACCGTATACTCATCGTTCTCTCCGATGTGAAGCCTAACGACGTGCTGAAAATTCACGGGGCAGGGGATGAGCTGATACCTTATGAGCAGCAGGCGGGACTTGTTGACACGTCGCTTGAGGTACGGCGTGCAAAAGCGGACGGTATTGCCGTGGCGTGTGTATTTACCGGAGAGGACGAGGATGTGCCCTCCGCAAAAATGGTCTATGGGCGCGACTTCGCCCGCATACAGAGTCTTGATAAGCTTGCGGATGCCGTTGGTCTGCTTATACGGAATCAGATCAAAAACATATAACAGGCAATTTGATAGTCCTTGATTAAAGTTCTACCGAAATTCGACGCTTCATAATTTATACTGTCAGACCGAGGACAAAGTTCTACCGATATTCGACACTTCGAAACTTGTTCAGAAGTATCTTTCAGTTTATAATGAAGTCGGAAGAAAGAGGGTGATATCTCATGAACGATTACGCTTTTGGAAATAAGATACTGGAGTTAAGGACGCAACTTAATCTCTCGCAGGCTGAATTGGCCGAGATGGTCGGTGTGACCAACAAAGCGGTATCGAAGTGGGAGACAGGGAAGTCGAAGCCGACAACAAATGTGATCAGAAAACTGTCAGTGCTTTTTAAGATCGATATCAACGAGCTCCTGTCCATGAAAGAAGAGAAACGGAAGATAGAGATTTCAAAGATCGTAATAACAGGCGGCCCCTGTGCAGGCAAAACAACCGCCATGAGCTGGGTACAAAATGCATTCACGCAGAGGGGATACACCGTCTTATTTGTTCCCGAAACGGCAACCGAGCTTATTACCGGTGGGGTTGCGCCGTGGACCTGCGGGAGCAACGCAGAGTATCAGAAGTGTCAGCTAAAGCTACAGATAGAGAAGGAAAACATTTTCGAGCAGGCCGCCCGCGCTATGGTTGCAGAAAAAGTCCTGATCGTATGTGACCGTGGCACCCTTGACAACAAGGCATACATGAATGATACCGAATTTGCGGAAGTATTAAAGTTTATCGGCTCCAATGAAGTCGAGCTCCGTGACAACTACGGCGCTGTGTTCCACTTGGTTACGGCCGCAAAGGGTGCGGAAGAGTTCTATACTACCGCAAATAACTCTGCGCGAACCGAGACGGTTGAAGAAGCCGCCGCTTTAGACGATAAGCTCCTTTCAGCGTGGACAGGCCATCCTCACCTGCGCGTGATTGAAAACACCTCATCTTTTGAAAACAAGATGAAAAAGCTGGTTGCGGAGATTGCTTCCTTCCTTGGCGAACCCGAGCCTTATGAGATTGAACGAAAGTATCTGATCGAATATCCCAACATCAAATGGCTTGAGAGCAACCCGGCCTGTCAGCGTATAGAGATCATTCAGACATATCTTAACAGCCCTGATGGTGAGGAGATTCGTGTTCGCCAGCGTGGTATTGACGGAAACTACATCTACTTCCAGACTATCAAAAGAAAAGTATCGGATTTGAAGCGCGTGGAGATCGAGCGACGACTGTCGCAGGCAGAGTACTTAAAGCTTTTGATGGATGCCGATACGACAAGAAGACAGATCCGCAAGACAAGATATTGCCTGACTTATAAAAATCAATATTTTGAAATTGACGTATACCCGTTCTGGACAGACAAGGCTATTGCCGAAATAGAGCTGAGCGATGAGAACGCAAAAATCGTGTTCCCAAAACAGCTTAAGGTTATTCGGGAAGTTACCGATGACGATTCCTATAAGAACGCATCGTTAGCTAAAATATAAGAAACAGACTGAGAGGGAAGAGCAGTATGGAGCAATTCGTTAAAGCACTTTATGACCGGCTGGAGTCAACCCCGGACCTTCAAATGGAATTATTTGTGATAATGCAAAGAGCGATCGATGAGATGCACAATAACGGTATCATTGCCGGGCTTACGGGAAAAACAGCTCAGCTCGTGCATGACCCCGATCCGCATGTAAGAATACGGGAAAAAACAAGTGTTGCCAAGGCTGTGGGTAAGCAGTTCATTTCGAATACATTTCCGGTGCCGAGCGAAGGCGGAATTTCCTATTTTGCTGAGGTTAAATATGATCCCCGCTTTGCCAATTCGATCACACTTTGCTTTCAGGGGGGCATCGAGGGATTGCACATGGCCTCGTCAGGTAACCCCCAATTGAGACTGGATAAATACGTTATCATGATCACTTCCGGCGGAAAGGATCTGGAAGCTCTTAAAGCAAACATCGAACAGTTGGATAAAATGTATGATGACATCTCCCTTGTAATTATGTCTGACGACAAGATCGTATACAAAGGGGCAACCAAATCCGAAGCCGGTAAAAGCAACAGTATCGCTCCCGCATCCAAAAGTAACAAGAGCAACAGCAACGGAGGCGTTTCCGCCGATAAGCCAGAAAAGAAAAAAGGCTTCTTCGAGAAGCTTTTTGGCAAGAAATAAAAGGCTCTATGTCAATAGTTGGGGTAGAGGTCAAATAAGAATATTTTCAAATTGAGCTGGGGCGAGAGCTTCAGCTCAATTATGGAAATAGAATTATAATTTTTGCAACAAAAAAATTAACAATAATGATAAATGGATACGCTATACCGGTAGAAGTGGAACACCTATATGACAGATTAATATTCGAAGTAATAGAAAAAGTTCACACATACGGTAAAGATATGGAAATCGGCAGATGAAACCGGAAGAAATAGCTCGACAGCGCCTTGCCTCTCCCTGAGTGAGAGACAAGGCGCTGTCGAGCTATTTCTCTGCTCTTAAAATTTCGACGTTTTCCCGGAGAGAAGAGAACATGTCAGAGAAGCACCGCCCCCTTGGCTCCCCCTATGGGGGAGCTGGCCGAAATTTTTAATTTCGGCCTGAGAGGGTAAGCAAGTCTCAACGGCAAGTCGGCGTGGGGTAAATGCCCGTCGGTCACTGCCTGTGTTATTTTGCAAGAACCTTTTTAAGCTTTGCGTATCTGGGGAGAGAGTTTTCACGCGGGAGCTCGGGTTCGCCCTGAATGAGGGGAAGAACATAGTCGATAAACTCATGAGTAAGACCGTTCTGAGTCTCGTTGATCCACTCCAGAGGAACCTTCTTCTCGTAGTTTGCGACCTCGGAAAGCGGCAGAAGCTCAAACTTGCAGGTGTACTTTCCGTCAACATACTCGCGCTCAAACGCAACCATCTTGCCGGTGACGCCGCTGACGGCCTGCTTTACGGCCTCCTGTCCCGCGCCGAATGCTTCGTTGATATCGGTGAGAGATGCGAGGTGTGCGCCGCAACGCTGGAGAAGACTCAGCTCGATTCCGCGAACCTTTGCGCCGGTGTGATTCTTGACGATGTCGGCCAGCATTGCGGCAAGGCCGCCGAGCTGTGCGTGGCCGAAGCCGTCGGTAGAGGAGGTCTTTGCCTCGGAAACAAAGGTGCCGTCCGCGTAATGTATACCCTCGGAAACAGCGACAAGAACCTTTCCGTTCTTCTTATAGATATCATCGACCTCCGCGAGAAACTTATCCATGTCAAAATTCGTCTCGGGAAGGTAGATAAGGTCGGGGCCGGAACCGAATTCGGTAGCAAGCGCGGCACTGGCGGCAAGCCAGCCTGCGTGACGACCCATGATTTCCACGATGGTGATCATGCCGTTATCGTATACACGAGCATCCTTGTTGATCTCCATGCAGGAGGTCGCGATATACTTTGCGGCGCTGGCAAAGCCGGGGCAATGATCGGTGCCGTAAAGGTCGTTGTCTATGGTCTTGGGGACACCCATAACGCGGCACTCGTAGCCGACGGACTCCATGTAGCGGCTGATTTTGTTGCAGGTATCCATGGAATCGTTGCCGCCGTTATAGAAGAAATATCTGACATTATACTTCTTGAATATCTCAAGAATACGCTTGTAGTCGGTATCGTCCTTATCGGGATCGGCGATCTTGTAACGGCAGGAGCCGAGCTCGGAAGAGGGAGTGTTCAGAAGAAGCTTGAGCTCTTCGGGATCTTCCTCGTCCATAATATAAAGCTTGTCCTCCAGCACGCCCTTGATACCGTGTGCCGCGCCATAGACCTTGGTGATCTCGGGCGCATCGAGAGCCGCACGAATAACGCCGTAGGCGCTGGCGTTGATGACGGCAGTGGGGCCTCCGGACTGGCCGAATATGCATGCACCGATAAGTTTTTCGTTCATTTTTACTTCCTCCGCATATGAAATTAATTATTTTTTCCCGCTCAATTTGTCTATTGTGCGTCTTGATTAAACCACAGAATGAGGATATAATATAAATCACAATTTGTAAATGTGCTAATTGTACAAAATTCACGAAAAAAGGAAGATTTAGAAATGGCTCTTGTCACTACAAAGGAAATGTTTGAAAAAGCATATAAGGGCGGCTACGCCATCGGTGCTTTCAACGTCAACAACATGGAGATCGTTCAGGGCATAACCGAGGCCGCAAAGGAACTCAATGCTCCTCTGATCCTTCAGGTCTCCAAGGGCGCACGCGCATATGCGAACCATACTTACCTCATGAAGCTTGTTGAGGCCGCTGTTATTGAGACCGGTCTGCCCATCGCTCTCCACCTCGACCACGGCAACAGCTTTGAGCTCTGCAAGTCCTGCATAGACGGCGGCTTTACCTCCGTCATGATCGACGGCTCCTCCAAGAGCTTTGAGGACAACATAGCACTCACCAAGCAGGTCGTTGAATACGCACATGACCACGGCGTTGTCGTCGAGGCCGAGCTCGGCACTCTCGCCGGCATTGAGGACGAGGTCAACGTCTCTGCCGAAAACAGCTCCTACACCCGCCCCGAGGATGTTCAGGAGTTCGTCGAGCGTACCGGCTGTGACTCTCTGGCCATCGCCATCGGTACCTCCCACGGCGCATATAAGTTCAAGCCCGGCACGGATCCTCAGCTTCGTTTTGACATTCTTGAGGATGTCGAGAAGCGTCTCCCGGGTTTCCCCATTGTTCTCCATGGTTCTTCCTCCGTACCTCAGGAGTTCGTAAAAATCATCAACGAGAACGGCGGCAGTATGCCCGGCGCCATCGGCGTGCCCGAGGACCAGCTTCGCAAGGCAGCCTCCATGGCTGTCTGCAAGATCAATATCGACTCCGACCTGCGTCTTGCCATGACCGCGAACATCCGTAAGTACTTCAACGAGCATCCCGACCACTTCGACCCCAGACAGTATCTCTCTCCCGCCCGCGACGCCATCAGAGAGATGGTCAAGCATAAGATCGTTGACGTCCTCGGTTGCGACGGCAAGGCTTGAGGCAGTCTGAAAACTGAATCTTTATAACGGAGGTGGCATGATGAGAACTACCCCTGAACGAAACGGCGGCTTTGACACGATTCTTCTTGTAAGACTGGCGGCGGCAACGGTGCTTTTTGCAGCTTCCCTGGTGCTTGAGCTTCCCGGGGTTTTGCGGATACTGTTGCCTGTTGCGGCAATCGTGATCGCCGGATACGATGTTGCCCTTAAAGCGCTTCGTTTTGTGCAGAGGAAGGACTTTTTTGCCGCCCCCGTTATTGTATTATTCGTCATTTTAGTCTCGATTATCTTAGGTTTTATTACCGAAGCGGCGGCAACCACTGTTCTGTACAGGCTCGGAGATGCACTTATTGCTTATTCACAGAAGCATCTGCGGCAGTCGGCTCTTTCTCATATAGGTAAAAGCGGTGCCGTTTACGACTATATTTCGGCGGTTGTTGATGTGCCGGATAATACACGCACAGACATCTCCTCAACGCTTGATTCCGCGGCGGGCGGAGTGCTCAGATTCGGCATGATTATTGCCGTTCTGTTCGCGATCCTTGCTCCGTTAATGACAAGTCTTCCATATCTCGTTTCCATTCACCGTGCGCTCGTGATGATTCTTGTCTGTAATACGGGCTCTGTAATTGCCTCTTTGCCCTCTGTGGCTCTGGCCGGACTTTGCGCCGGCGCGGAGAGAGGAGTCCTTTGCGGCAACGCGAAAGCGCTCGAGACCCTTGCCGATACGGAAGTTGCCGTCTTTGACAAATCCGGTATTTTTTCTGACAGCTCACCCGAAGTCATTTCTCTCGACCCCTCAAGGCTTGACAGGGATACCTTTGTCACGTTTGCCGCTCATGCGGTTTATTATTCCGAACAACCTTTCGCGCAGGCTGTAGGAGAGCTTTATAATAAGGAATACAGACTTGAGCTTATCACTGATTTTTGCGATATCCCCGGAATGGGTGTTCAGCTCACAGTTGGCGGTGCGCAGGTTGTTTACGGGAAAAGGGGACTTTTCGCCGCCAAAGAAGCAGATCTTCCGCCGGAAAGGGGAGTGAACGGTCAGGTTTATTATATGACCGTTGCCGGTAAATATGTCGGAAGTGTTAACATTTCAAGCGGCAACAACCCGGCAGCCGAGGATCTTGTAAGAGATTTTCGTGATGAGGGCGTTGAAAAGCTCGTGCTTCTCACCGAGGAGGGGAGGGAAGAGAGCACCGTTTTTGCTGAGGAAATGCGCTTTACGGGGCTTTTCAGTCAGTGTGACACGGCATCAAAGCTTAAATGTATAAGCGATATTAAATCCGCTGCTTTCGGTAAGGTTATTTACATTTATGCAAACGGGGTGCAGACGCACACCGAAGCCGATGTTGATATCAGAGCCAGCAGCAGATCGAAATATGCCGACATTCTCGTATTGCCGGAGCATATAGGGGAGCTTCCGTCGGCTCTGAAAATCGCAAGGAGAATAAAAGCAATATCTTCAACAAACTCGGTTATAGCATTTATCGCAAAGGCTGTTATTATCGCGCTCTCATTGACGGGCTATTGCAGTCTCTGGCTCGCTGTGCTTCTGGATTCCGCTATTGCAGTGGCTACAGTTTTCAATTCGGATAAGCTATCACACGAATAAAACATGATATATCAAAATCCCGCAGATTATGGTTTCTGCGGGATTTTGCTTGACACTTTCGATATTTGGGTTTACAATAATCAGCGCTGGGGAGTAAGCAAATCCTCAGTTTTTGAGGGCGCTTTGAATTTCGCATAATAGCAATTAAGCGCAACTCAATATGTGCAAAACACGCAGGGAGGTAACATAATGAATCTGGATCAGGTAACGGATATTCCTGACATACTCAGGGATTTCCTGGAATATCATTCAACTGTTCGAGGACATTCGGACAAAACGGTTATCGGTTATTACATGGATTTGAAAATTCTTTTCAGATACATAAAGCGACGCAGACATCTTGTACCCGCGGATGTTCCTTTTAATGAGATAGATATTACAGATGTTGATATTGATTTTATAAAATCCGTTAAAATCGAGGAGCTTTACAGGTATCAGTCTTTTTCACCGGAAATGACTGATGCGGGCACTTCCCTCTCCGCCGCGAGCCGTTGCCGTCGGACATCGTCGGTTAAATCTTTTTACAATTATTTGACCACAAAGAGACATTTATTGGATTTTAATGTTTGTCAAGAACTTGACATACCCAAGCGCCAGAAGAGCCTCCCAAAATACCTTGAGGAAACTGAGTGTGAGCGTCTGCTTGCCGCGTGCGATGGGCAGTTTGCGTTAAGAGATTACTGCATACTTATGCTGTTCATGTCCTGCGGTCTCAGAATATCGGAGCTGGTGTCGCTGAATCTTACAGATGTTTATGAAGATCACCTGCGTGTACTTGGTAAAGGCAACAAAGAGCGTGTGATATACTTTGCGGACGGCTGTCGCGAAGCGATCGACGATTACCTTTCCGTAAGAAATGCGGACAAGGTTTCGAACGAGGATAAAAACGCGCTGTTTCTCAGCCGTGAAAATCGCCGTATAAGTGTAAGAAGCGTACAGAAGATGGTGGATAAAACTCTCTTAAAGGCCGGTCTGGATGCTTCGCGCTATTCTCCTCACAAGCTCCGTCACACCGCCGCCACCCTCATGCTCAAGAACGGAGTTGATACCCGTGCCCTACAGGAGGTGCTTGGTCACAGCAATCTTAATACCACGCAGATATATACCCACCTTGATAATGCCGCTCTCCACGAAGCGGCTATGGCGAATCCTATAGGCCGAAAGACAAAGGCCGACATAGAAGATGATATAAATTAGACACGGATTCGTTCCTCTTTTTCGATTATCGGCACCGCTCCGCCTATATCAAAGGCAGGATACGACGTCAGATATACAGGAACAACAGAGTGCGAATTCAGAAAATCTATGATACGCTCTTTGTCCGGGTGCATATCTATATGCCCTGTAAACGCAAGAAGCCGTGACGAGAGCCTGAATGTGCATCCACCGATAAAGCCGCAGTTAAATCCGTCAAGCACAAAATAGCCCGGCTTTATCAGCAGAACATCCATGCCGCCGACTGTGCATCTTTCCGCTATGCCACGGTCGGCGGTAATTATCGAATTTTGATCCACAACACATACAGAGCAGTTTACATAACCCTGCTTTACTTGTATCGCTTTTAACTTTTTACGCTTACTGAGTAATTCTACAAGCTCATTTGATGTAGCTTTTGGGCTGTAAATAAATCGCGAACCAACCATAACGGCATTAAGCTGTGCATCATTCGGATATTTCTCGCCTTGGAGTATGGTTGCAAACCGCACGGACAGTCCTTCATTCTCCAGCGAAGAGGTAAACTCACTTCCTTTCAAAAAAGGAGCAAGCACCACTTCCCTTTCGCCCATATGGAACACCGAGAGATCGGCATGCCCGGACAGACGTTTATCAACAAAAGGATTATCAGGAACAAATAACGGCTCAATGCCGGCTTTAATGAGCGGGCTGTAGAGAATTTCTTTATATTTTTCGCCGATTATTATTTTGTCGGCATCAAGCGGAAGATTTGCGTTTTTTACAAAGCTGTTCATTTCTTTCCTAAAACGGCGGCGACAGCCTCGCCGACGGATTTTACCGGAATAAGTGTAAGCCCCTTTAGCTCGTGAATGTCTCCCCGGACATGAGCCGGGATTACACAGCGCTTGAAGCCGAGTCGAGCTATCTCAGAGAGGCGCTGATTGAGCAGGTTAACACTTCTGATCTCACCCGAAAGACCAACCTCTCCCAAGGCCGCAAGATCCTGTCCCAGTGGTCTGTCAAGAAAGCTCGATGCGATCGCGAGAATAGTCGCGAGATCCGCCGCCGGCTCATCAAGCTCAAGACCGCCGATGACATTTATGTACGCATCACAGCCCGTCACAGGCATACCTCCGCGCTTTTCAAGCACGGCAAGAAGCATTGCGGCACGGTTATAGTCGATGCCGTTGCTTCTGCGTGAGGCGTTATAGCCTGACGGAGTTACGAGTGCCTGTACCTCGGCAAGAATCGGACGCGTCCCCTCCATTACGCAGGCAACGCAGGTACCGGGGCTGTTCTCCGGGCGCCCGGCAAGTAGCATTTCGGACGGGTTCTCTACACAGTTTAGCCCGTTATCCACCATCTCAAACACACCTATCTCGTTTGTCGAGCCGAAACGGTTCTTGACTGCGCGAAGAATACGAAAGCTTGTATTTCGCTCGCCCTCAAAGTAAAGCACACAGTCCACCATGTGCTCCAGCACCTTTGGACCTGCTATACTCCCCTCTTTGGTTATGTGTCCCACCAAGAAAACAGTAAGTCCCTTGTCCTTCGTCTCACGCATAATACGCATTGTGCACTCGCGCACCTGTGTGACACTGCCCGGTGCAGAGCTTATCTCGCCACTGGAGATAGTCTGCACCGAGTCTATTATCACGATATCTGGAGCAATATCCTCTATGCAGGAAATTATATTATCTATATCCGTTTCGGCAAGAACAAATACATCCCCATTATCCACCCCAAGCCGCAGAGCGCGCAGCTTGA
>CAZPLL010000046.1:0-15267 GCA_964587485.1 uncultured Oscillospiraceae bacterium
TCTCAGTCACGCCTGACGGCGTGCCAGCTCTCCCGGAGGGAGAGCCAAGGCGCTTCGCGCACCCCCGCTATGCTGTTGCGCAGGGGCGCTTATATTTTTTGACAGGCTCGGGAATTCGGATTGTTTCGTGCTTCTCAGCCTCTGAGATCCTCGCCGCGGATGTATTTGCCGAGGGGCTTCCACAGCAGGATACCGACGACGATGCACAGCACGGTATTGACGAGGAGGTAGCTTCCGTTATAGATCGCGGAGTAGAACCACGGAGAGGTCATCGTCATGCCGAAGAAGCTATCGGGCATATACTCGCCCCAGACGACCGCGCCGACGATCCACGCGACGATGAAGCGGGCAAACGCGCCGACCGCGGAGCCGATGAAGAAGCCGTTTTTCTTCCTCGCGAACAGACCCGCGAGGCCGATAACGGTATATGCCACAAGGTAGTCACCGATTATGGACTGCCAGCTATAGGCGTATGCGCCGTCAAGCAGGAGCTGTAAAAGGGAGAGGGTGAAGCTCGCCAGCATACCCGGGCCGAAGCCCCAGCGCGCGCAGTACACGAATATCGGCAGCATATTGAGCGTGACGGAGCCGCCCTCCGGCAGAGAGAAGAGCTTGATGTAGCCCAGGATCTGGGCGATGGCCACGAAGATCGCGCCCTCGCAGAGCGCACGGAGCTTGAGATGGGATTTCATTTTTCTTTCCTCCTGAAAATTAGTGTCTGCCGGACACTCCCGCACATCAAAAACCGAAGAGACCCGCAGGGACTTATACAGAACCTGCGGGTCAGTCACATTTCCTACGCCGGCATTATCCGGATCAGGTTCCATGGTTTCGGAGCTTCGATTCGCTCCGTCTCAGCCGGGAAATACCCAGCCCCCATTTTTTGATTTTGTACCACGATTGTAATACCAAAACATCTTGCTGTCAAGATATTTCAGAGAGTTTTTGCCTTTTCCTTTATAAATTCGCGAAGCCACTCGCCGGCCTCCTCGTTCTTCAAGGCGAAGTCGATGATGGATTCGAGATATCCCTTGAGGTTGCCGGTGTCGTAGCGCCTGCCCTCGAAATCGACGGCGCACATCGGCTCCCTGCGGCAGAGCTCGCGCATACCGTCGGTGAGCTGTATCTCGTTGTTGCGGCCGGGGGCGGTGTGCTCGAGTATCTCGAAAATGGCGGGAGTGAGAACGTAGCGCCCCATGATGGCGTAGTTGGACAGACGCTCGTCCATGGTGGGCTTTTCGTTCATGTCGCCGATGCGGTAGACCCGCTCGGAAAGGCGCTCGTTCAGCTTCACGGAGGAGTATTTGCATATCTCCTCGCCGGGGAACTCGCGTATGGCGATGGCACTGCACTCGTGCTCCTCGGCGGCATCGACAAGCTGCTTGAGCACGGGCTTTTCGCTGAGCATGATATCGTCGCCCAGCAATACCGCGAACGGCTCGTTGCCGACAAAGCTCTTTGCGCGCCAGATGGCATGGCCGAGCCCCTTCGTCTCCTTCTGGCGGAGGAAGAAAATGTCCGCCATGTCCGCCACCTCGCGCACTATCGCGGCGTCACGGTGCTTACCGTCGGCAACGAGGCGGTCTTCAAGGTCGGGCGCGTAGTCGAAGTAGTCCTCAATGGGGGTCTTGCCGCGGTTGGTGATGATGAGTATTTCCTCGACACCGGCGGCCACGGCCTCCTCCACGATGTACTGCAGCACGGGCTTATCGACGAGCGGGAGCATCTCCTTGGGTATGCTCTTTGTGTTGGGCAGCAGGCGGGTACCCAGACCGGCGGCGGGGATGATAGCTTTTCTGACTTTCATGAAAACCTCCTTATCGGGCAGTTTTTTCCGTTTTTTCAACAAGGTCACGGAAAACCTTTGATTTCGGAAGATAATTCATCAGCGGCAGACCGCCGATAAACATGACGACCCCCTCGCCCAGCGCGATCTGCGCGGCGTTGAGGGCGAAAGCTCCGGGATGGCTGAATATCCCCATGCCGTTATACGCCCGCGTGATGACCGCGCCGACAACGACGGCGTTCGTCAGCACTACGGTGAGGCAGGCAAGGAAGCGCCGTGTCCCGGTGTTGCCGAGCGCTCCGAGCCGTGCCGTCACGAGCGAGGCAAACAGCGTCGCCATTGAGCCGAAGACGATGTCGAAAATGTTCCCGGTGAGGAGGTTCGCGACGACACAGCCGACAAAAAGCCCCCATGCCGAGCAGGGCATGAAAAACGGCAGCACACACAAAAGCTCCGACACGCGAAGCTGTATGGGTCCGTAGCTGATGGGCGCAAGCAGTACCGTGAGCGCCGCATATGCCGCGCCGACGAGCGCCGAGGCGGCGATAGCGTAGGTATTAGCTCTCTTCACTCTGCGCCTCCCGCATCAGCTGCGCGGTCTCCTCCCGGCGGTGCAGGGAAAATTCGCACCCACAGTAGAGCTGACGGTAAACGCCGTGCTTTTCGCACAGCTCGATGGAACGGTTCTCGCCGTCGCGCTTCTTGAAATCGGAGGGTAGCCAACTCACACCGACGGCGCGGCCGATCTCCTCGCCGAGCGTATTGATAAGCTCCGCGTCCTTGTGGCGTGAGAGGGTGAGCGTACTGCAAAAATAGTCGTAGCCGTAGTGCTTTGCAAGCCGCGCGCACTCCACAAGCCTCAGCCGGAAGCACTCCGCACAGCGCCTGCCGCCCTCGGGCTCAGCCTCGAGCCCCTTTACGCGGCTGTAGTAATCCTCGCTCTTGCGCGGCTCGGCGAGGACGCTGACTCTGTCGGCAAGCCCCATCCTTTCGATGAGCTCCACCAACGTCCTAAAGCGCAGATCAAACTCCGCCTGCGGATAAATATTCGGATTGTACCACAGCACAGTCACATCAAAGAACTGCGCGAGATATTCGAGCACCGCGCTCGAGCACGGGCCACAGCAGGCGTGCAGGAGAACACGCGGAGTTTTTTTGCCGCGTGTGCGTATGACCCTGTCAAGCTCTTTCATATAATTACGTCTGTTCATGTAAACAAGTGTACCACACACAGGCGGAAAAATCTACCTGAAAAAAGTCTTAAATATTTTTGAACGTTTGCACTCTTGACGGTCGGGAAAGCGGTAGGTTATAATATTTCGCAAGAGCCGAAAGGAGAGACATAAAATGGACAACCGTACAAGCAAGCAGAATTACTATCTGGATATCGCGGATTCCGTCCTTGAGCGCTCCACCTGTCTGCGCAGAAAATACGGCGCGATAATCGTGAGGAACGACGAGATAATTTCCACCGGCTACAACGGCGCGCCCCGTGGCCGCCGGAATTGCAGTGACCTCGGCAACTGCGCGCGCGAGGCGCTGAACATCCCCTCCGGTGAGCGTTACGAGCTGTGCCGCAGTGTTCACGCCGAGGCGAACGCGATCATCTCCGCCGCCCGCCGCGACATGATCGGCGCGACGCTCTATCTTGTCGGCCGGGACGCAAAGTCCGGCGAGCTCATCCGCGCGGGGAGCTGTACCATGTGCAAGCGTCAGATCATCAACGCCGGCATAGACTGTGTCGTCTACCGCATCAACGCCACTGAGTACGAGACTATCCGCGTCACCGACTGGATAGAAAACGACGACTCGATATTTCTCATAAATATCTGAGCCGTAAAATGCTTCCGGGGCAGCCGAACGGCTGCCCCGGTTTTCATATCATATTCTATTTATAATATATGAATATCCCGGTCACGGCTCGCGGATGACCACGCGCTTTCCGTGTATTGAGAGGCGGTCGGTGCAGAAGAGCTTCACCGCCTCGCTCAGGAGCTTCCACTCGCCCTCCTCCATGACGCGCTGGGCGAGAGAGTCGCGCGTATCGTCCGGCAGGACCTCCACGGCACGCTGGGAGATTATGCTGCCCACGCGCCCGTCGGAATCGGCAAAGTACGCCGTTGCCCCCGTGACCTTGATGCCGCGCTCCAGAACCGCACGGTGTATGTCCCCCTCGTGATCCTCGAAGGCGGGGTAGAGCGCCGGGTATGTGCCGATGATGCGGTTTTTGAACTGGTAGGGGATGACCCCCAGCGGAAGCTCGTATCCCGCAAGGATCACAAGCTCGATATCCATGTCCTTGAGCTTGTTGGCGATGGCCATGCTGTGGCTGGTCATGGTGGGGAAAAGCTCCGGATCGACGACGTAGGCGGGGACGCCGGCGCTGAGCGCGCGCTTCATGGCGTAGGCGTCGCGCTGTGACGATATGACCGCAATAAGCTCGAAATTCGGTATTTCCTTAAAATAAACGGAGTCCAATATGGCCTGAAGCTCCGCTCCGTCGCCTGAAACAAGCGCGGCCGCTCTGATCATACCCTGCCCTCTTTTCCCGTTGGCGAGATTTATCTCTTGTGCAAAGCGAGAATTAAATATATAATAACTATATTATTATACTGTATAAAATTCCTGAGGTCAAGATTTCGGAGGCACAGTTATGACAGAAATTTATCTCATCCGACACGCCCAGTCCGAGGGCAACCTCTATCGCATGATGCAGGGGCAGTGGGACGGCGACGTTACCGAGCTCGGCCGGCGGCAGATCGCGGCGCTCGCGGAACGCTTCCGTGACGTACATATCGACGCGCTTTATTCGAGTGACCTTACCCGCACGCGCCTCACCGCCGGGGCGATACTCAAATACCATGACCTTGCGCTGAACACCTCGACGGCCCTGCGCGAAATAAATCTCGGCCCGTGGGAGGGGAAGTTCTTCGGCGATCTGAAAAAGCACGAGCCCAAGGCGCTCGGCACCTTTGTTTTCGACATGGGAAGCTGGCAGATCGAGGGCGCGGAGACCTGCCGCGAGGCGGCGGAGCGCATATATCCCTGCTTTCTCGATATCGCCCGCAGGAACGACGGAAGGACCGTAGCCGTCGTGAGCCACGGGGCGGTCATGCGCTGTCTGCTGAGCCGCTGTCTTGACCTCGAGCTTCGCGACACAGACGCGCTCTCCATTTCGCCGAACACCGGGGTGACGCATCTTTTCTATGATAACGGGGTATTTACCGCGGATTACATCGGCGACGCCTCGCATCTCGGTGTGACCGAGGCGCCGGTCTGGACAAAGGCGCCTGAGCTCTGCGGCGAGAGCTTTGACCCCGCGTCCGACCCGGATTATTATAAGGCCTGCTACCGCGACGCGTGGCTTGCCGCCCACGGCACGGGCGCGGGCTACGACCCCACACCGTATTATATCTCGGCGCTGGAGCATTATGCGCATGATAACGGCGCGGTGCTCCGTATGTTTGACGACGAAAAGTCCGTCGGCCTCATCGACCTTGACCCCGCACGCGGCGCACACGCCGGGATAGGGTGGATAAGTCTGCTGTATCTCAACGGGGAGTACCGTCACCGCGGCTGTGGCGCACAGCTTCTTGCGCGGGCGCGGTTCTTCTACAGCAGGATGGGGCGGCGCGCGCTCCGTCTGCACGTTGCGGAGGAGAATACCGACGCGCTGGCCTTTTACCGGCGCTGGGGCTTCCGCGAGCTGTCGCGTGAAAACGGCTCCCATGGCGCTCTGCTGCTGATGGAGAAGAAGCTGGGAGGGCACGAGGATGTTTGAGAGTCGGGCAAGGATGCTTGAGCTTGACATCGCGCCCGGGCGGAGAACCCTCGCCGTGTCGGACATACACGCGAATCTGCCGTACTTTCGCGCCCTGCTTGACAGATGCGGCTTCTGCGACGGGGACGAGCTTATAATCGTGGGGGATTTCCTTGAAAAGGGCGAAAAGAGCATTGAAACACTCCGCTTTATCATGGAGCTGAGCCGCCGGGGGAATGTCCACGCGCTCTGCGGCAACTGCGACACCTGGTACGAGATCTTCGACATGGGCGAAAAGGGCGACGCAATGTCGCTTGAGTATGTGCGCGCACGTCGGCGCGGCCTCCTGTGGGATATGCTGTGCGAGTGCGGCATCGACCCGTTCGCCCTGAGCCGCCTGGGAGACGTGAAGGAGCTGTTGCGTGAGCGCTTTCGCGGGGAGTGGAGCTTTCTCAGCTCCCTGCCCCATGTGATAACGGCGGGGCGCTTCATTTTTGCCCACGCCGGAGTTGACCCGTCGAAGCCCCTGAGCGGGCACTCGGCGGAGGAGCTTATGCGCTGTGACGCATTCATGACGCTGGGGCGTCGCTTTGAAAAATGGGTGGTGGTCGGCCACTGGCCGGTGATGCTCTACGGGGAAAATATCGTCTCCGCCGCGCCCGTTATCGACCGCGAGGCGCACATCGTCAGCATTGACGGCGGCTGTGTGCTCAAGGACGACGGGCAGCTCAACGCGCTCGTCATTCCCGATATTTCCCGCGACGAATTTTCCTTCGTCGCCTATGACGCCTTCCCCCTTGCGCGGGTACTGCGCGATCAGGAGGGCGGTGGACGCTCCTATTATATCCGCTGGGGCGACAGCACGGTGGAGGTGCTGGAGCGGGGCGGGGAGTTTTCCCGTTGCCGCCATGTCCGCACGGGCTATGAAATGGATATCCTGACAAAATATCTTTTTACCGGCGAGCGCGTGACCGGCTGTAACGACTGCACGGACTATGTGCTCCCCCTGCGCGCCGGGGACGTGGTGAGTGTCGTCGAGAGAACAGGCAGAGGCTGTCTTGTCAAGCACAACAGCGTCTCGGGCTGGTATTTCGGAGAGCTTGAGGATATTCCCGACGACCGATTCCTCTCGTTCCCTCATACACGCTCAGTCCGAAACTAAGGCTTTGGCATTCCCCTGACTCACTGACAGGCGTAAGTCTGTGATAATCAACAAGCATGGAGAATACTATGGACGAATATACCGGCTTTCTTCCCGTTTCAAAAGAGGATATGCAGTCTCGCGGCTGGTGGTGGTACGACTTTCTGGTGGTGACGGGCGATGCCTATGTCGATCACCCGAGCTTCGGCACGGCTATTATCGGCCGCATTCTGGAGGCAAAGGGCTATCGCGTGGCGATACTGGCTCAGCCCGACTGGCACTCGGCCGACGCTTTCCGCGCCATGGGCAGGCCGCGCCTCGGCGTAATGATAGGCTCGGGCAATCTTGACTCCATGGTGGCGCACTATACCGCGGCAAAAAAGCGCCGCAGTGAGGACTTCTACTCCCCCGGCAAAAAGGCCGGACTGCGCCCCGACCGCGCCGTTATCGTCTACGCCAACCGCGCACGCGAGGCGTTCCCCGACACGCCCATCATCATCGGCGGGTTGGAGGCGAGTCTGCGGCGCTTCGCCCACTACGACTACTGGGATGACAGGGTGCGCCACAGCGTCCTTGTGGACTCCGGCGCGGATATACTGACCTACGGCATGGGCGAGTATGCCACATGGGAGATCGCCGAGCGGCTGAAAAAGAAACAGCCCGTAAGCTCCCTTACCGACATTCGCGGCACCGCCGTGCTGGTGAACGACCCGTCGGTCTGCGCGTATGAGAGCGTGACACTGCCCTCGTATTTCGAGGTCTGCGACAGTAAGGTCGCCTATTCTAACGCCACACGCATCGAGTATGCCGAGCATGACCCCGTGCGCGGCAGGGCGCTCATCCAACAGCACGACAAGCGCTATCTCATCGTCAATCCTCCCGCTCCGCCGCTGAGCACATGGGAGCTGGACTATGTGGCGGAGCTCCCCTATATGAGGACGTGGCACCCCATGTATGCCGAGCAGGGCGGCGTTCCCGCCATCGAGGAGGTGCGCTTTTCCGTAACGCACAACCGCGGGTGCTTCGGCGGGTGCAGCTTCTGCGCGCTGGCGTTCCATCAGGGGCGGATGATAACCTGCCGCAGTCATGAGAGCATCATCCGCGAGGTCACGGCGCTCACGAAGCTGCCGGATTTCAAGGGCTATATCAACGACGTGGGCGGCCCGTCGGCGAATTTCCGCCACGTCTCCTGCAAAAAGCAGCTCAAATGCGGTATGTGTGCCGACCGGCGCTGTCTCGCGCCCACGCCCTGCCCGAATCTGGACGCGGACCACTCGGATTATCTTGCCCTCCTGCGAAAGCTCCGCGCTATTCCGGGTGTGAAGAAGGTCTTTGTCCGCAGCGGCATACGCTACGACTATATGCTTGAGGACAAAAACGACCAGTTCTTCCGCGAGCTGGTGAAATACCACATCTCCGGACAGCTCAAGGTCGCCCCCGAGCACTGCATCGACGGCGTTCTCGACTACATGGGCAAGCCGCATATCGACGTGTACGAGCGCTTCATGAAGAAATACTCCGAGCTCAACGACCGCTACTCCAAAGAGCAGTATATTGTCCCCTATCTCATGTCCTCTCACCCGGGCAGTACGCTTCAGGACGCGGTCGCGCTGGCGGAGTACCTGAACAAAATGGGTCGTCAGCCCGAGCAGGTGCAGGATTTCTACCCCACGCCCGGCACGATATCCACCTGTATGTATTATACCGAGATCGACCCGCTGACCATGAAGCACGTCTATGTGGCAAAGGATTATAAGGAAAAAGCCATGCAGAGAGCGCTTTTGCAGTGGCGGCGTCCCGAGCTGAGAAAGACCGTGATCGCGGCGCTCAAGGCCGCCGGACGCGAGGATCTCATTGGCTTCGGCCCGAACTGTCTCGTGCGCCCGGAGCACACGGCGCGCCGAGCCCCGGCGTCAACGCCGGCAAAGAGCGCAAAAGGCGAAAAAGCCGCCCCCGCCGCCGCGAAAAAGCCGCAAAGCAAAAAGGGCTGGGCCAAGGCCAAGCCGAAAAAGAACGCAAGAAAGAAAAAGTGAAATAAAGAAACCGAGCACCCGCCTGTCAGCCTGTTTTTTTACAGTGCCGACGGGCGGGTGCCGTTGATTCAATATCCGTTTTGCGCGGCGGTCAGATGCCGTCATCCGTCACACTGTCTGTGCGGAACAGCAGTGATATGCACCACAGCGACGCGAGCGCGACCAGCGTGTATATAACGCGGCTGACGGTCGCGGTCTGTCCGCCGAAGAGCCACGCCACGAGGTCAAAGCGGAACAGCCCTACACTGCCCCAGTTGATACCGCCGATTATGGTCAGTATCAGCGCTATGCGATCCATTACCATTATCCGTAGACTCCTTCCAAATGGTTTCTCTCATATTCTCTCCCGTTTGGAAGAAAATATGCACGGCAGGAGAGGCGCAGTCAAAAAAGTTCAAAGGAGCTTTTGGGCGAACTGAAACCCCTCGGCTTTAGGGCGGGGGTATTACGCTCAGGACATCATCCCGTCGGAGACGTTATCGCGGCCGTAGTAGGCGTTGAGGTACATTTGGCGTATCTCGGACACGAGCGGATAACGGGGGTTCGCGCCGGTACACTGGTCATCAAAGGCGTTTATGCTCATCTCGTCGAGTGTGGCAAGGAACGCCTTTTCATCCGGCACATAGTCTCTTATCGTCGGCATGATGCCCAGCGAGGACTTCAGCTCGTCAAGCGCCTTTATGAGCAGCTCCAGCTTTTCCTCATTGGTGCGGCCGCCGAGCTCGAGCGCGTCGGCTATCTGCGCGTAGCGCTCGATGGTGTGCGGGTGGTCGTACTGCGGGAATGTGCCCATGCGCACGGGCGCGTTGGCGGCATTGAAGCGCAGCACCTCGTCGAGCATGAGGGCGTTGGCGATGCCGTGCTGGACGTGGTGATACGCGCCGAGCTTGTGCGCCATGGAGTGACACACGCCGAGGAAGGCGTTCGCAAAGGCCATGCCCGCCATGGTAGCGGCGTTCGCCATTTTTTCGCGGGCAACGACATCGGTCGCTCCGTTGCGGTAGGCGTCGGGCAGATACCTGAAAATGAGCTTCAGCGCGCCGATGGCCATTGCGTCGGAGTAGTCGGTAGCCATCATGGAGGCATAGGCCTCCAGCGCGTGGGAGGCCGCGTCGATGCCGGAGGAGGCGGTGAGCCCCTTCGGTGCGGTCATGTGCAGATCGGAGTCGATGATGGCCATTTTGGGCATGAGCTCGTAATCGGCAAGGGGATATTTGATGCCGGTCTGTTCGTCGGTGATGACGGCAAAGGGAGTGACCTCCGAGCCGGTACCCGCCGTGGTCGGGATGGCGACGAAATACGCCTTTTCTCCCATGCGGGGGAAGGTGTAGATGCGCTTGCGTATGTCGCTAAAGCGCATTGCCATGTCGTCAAAGTCCGCGTCCGGGTGCTCGTAGAGCATCCACATGATCTTTGCCGCGTCCATAGCCGAGCCGCCGCCCACGGCAATGATGACGTCCGGGCGGAACGCCTGCATCTGCGCGGCGCCCTCTCTCGCACAGGCAAGAGTGGGGTCGGGCGTGACGCCGAAGAACACCGTGTGATTGATGCCGAGCTCGTCAAGCTTGTCGGTGATGGGCTTGAGGCCGCCGCTTGTATAGGTGTGATGGCCGGTGACGATGAAGGCATTCTTCTTATTATAAACGTGCTTGAGCTCATTGAGGGCGATGGGCAGACAGCCGGGCTTCATATAGACCTTTTCGGGCGCGCGGAACCAGAGCATATTTTCGCGTCTCTCCGCGACGGTCTTGATGTTCAGAAGCTGCTTTACGGAGACGTTTTCGCTCACGGCGTTCCCGCCCCACGAGCCACAGCCGAGCGTAAGCGAGGGCGTCATCATGAAGTTGTAAATATCGCCGAGCCCACCCTGTGCCGCCGGAGTGTTGACGAGTATGCGGCAGGTTTTCATCCGCTCGGAAAACTCCCTGAGCCTATCCGGGCGAACGACCTCGTCAAGATAAATGCTCGAGGTGTGGCCGCGGCCGCCGAGCTGGATGAGCTGTTCGGCCTTGTCAAGCGCGTCGGCGAAATCCTTTGCACGGTACATACCCAGCACGGGGGAGAGCTTTTCGTGCGCGAAGGGCTCGTCAAGGCTGATGTCCGTGACCTCGCCGATGAGTATTTTTGTCCCCTCCGGGACGTCCACTCCGGCGAGCCTCGCGATATACGGGGCGGATCTGCCGACGACCTCCGCGTTAACACTGCCGTCGCGGATGACGGTGGAGCCGACCTTGGCGATCTCGTCGCCGCTGAGGAAGAAGCAGCCGCGCTTTTCAAACTCGTCGCGCACCTTTCGGTATATTCTGTCGGGGACGATGACGGACTGCTCCGAGGCGCAGATCATGCCGTTGTCAAAGACCTTGGAGTGGACGATGGAGTTCACGGCAAGGAGAATATCGGCGGAGCTGTCGATAATGGTGGGAGTGTTGCCCGCGCCCACACCGATCGCAGGGGTACCGGAGGAGTACGCCGCGTGGACCATCCTCGGGCCGCCGGTGGCAAGGATGAGGTCTGAGCTCTCCATAAGCTGACCGGTGAGCTCGCGACCCGGCGCGTCGATCCAGCCGATGATATTCTCGGGTGCGCCCGCGGCGACTGCCGCCTCAAGCACGACCCGCGCCGCGGCGATGGTGGATTTTGTCGCGCGGTGATGAGGGCTGAGGATGATGCCGTTTCTGGTCTTGAGCGCCATGAGGCACTTGAATATTGCGGTGGAGGTCGGGTTCGTGGTCGGGATGATGGCGCAGATGATGCCGACGGGCTCCGCGATTTTTCTCACACCGAACTGGCGGTCGTCGTCGATGATGCCGCAGGTTTTTACGTCTCTGTAGGCGTTGTAGATGTACTCGCTGGCGAAGTGGTTCTTTATCGCCTTGTCCTCCATTATGCCCATGCCCGTCTCATCGACCGCCATTTTCGCGAGCGGGATGCGCTGCATATTCGCGGCTACGGCGGCGGCGAAGAATATTTTATCGACCTGCTCCTGCGTGTAGGCGGAGTATATCTGCTGGGCGGCTCTGACCTTTTCGATGAGCCCGGTGAGCTGTTCGGGACTGTCAACTACCGGGGTTTTCTCGATTTTTCCGTTTTTCATAATAGCCTCCTGAAGTCTGTGTTCCCGGAGGAACACGGTATTGATCTGTCTCTAAAAGAAGTACCGAAGCCCTTGGCTCCCCTCTAATCTCCGCGCCAGGAGCCGCCGCAATGGGTGGTTGCACTTCGAAACGTGCCTGCGGGTACAGCGTCACGCCTGACGGCGTGCCACCTCTCCCAGAGTGAGAGGCAAGGCGCTTTCGCGCACCTGTGCTACTGCGTTGCGTGCTTTTGATTGTTCTTTAATATTCTTGGCTCCCCCTATGGGGGAGCTGGCCGAAATCTATGATTTCGGACTGAGAGGGCAGTGTATAATTGAATCAAAAGACACTCGGAAGGAATTCGCAGTGTGTGCGGGTGAACTGTGTACATCAAGCACTGCCGCGCAGCTTAACGGTGCCTGCCGAACGTGCGGGCGGTACGCTTTGCCGCGAGTCGAACGTGTGTGCCGCTCTTTATTATGCCCATTAGCGGCGTAAACATTGTTAAATTATTATCTATTGCTATTATACGCAATGGTTAATTTTTTGTCAATTAGCTGCACCGACAAAAAGCCGCGCCCGCACGCGGGACGGGAACGGTGTAAATTGTTACTTTTGACAAATTTTTAACAGCTTCTTCGGGAGCAGTATCGGGATTATATGTCCCTCTCGGCAGGCGTATCAAAAAACCTCGTCTCCCACGCGCAGAGTCCAACCCCTTGTCTCCCACTTTGGGGGAGCTGGCGGCGAAGCCGACTGAGAGGGCAAGCTATAACTATATCAAAAGCTGATCGGAAAGCATCCGAGGTGCGTGCGAATGAACTGACTTTGCCACTTAAAGCCGGCCGCGACACCCTCTCAGTCACGCCTGCGGCGTGCCAGCTCTCCCGGAGGGAGAGCTAAGCCCCTCTCATCTCCGCGACAGGAGCCGCCGCAGGCGGCGGTTGCGCTCCCCATGCTGCTCCGGTGCGTGGCGTTTGTGTATTTTTGGGGGCAGTCTCGTATGCTCTGTCTCGGGTCGGGCTGAGAAGCTTTCTGCCTTTTTTCGATAAAAGGTCGAAAAATTTTCAAATAAGTCAAAAAAATGCTTGCATTATCCCATGGCATAACGTATAATCTCCACGGTCAAAAGATTTTTAAGCCTCGGTACAGAGAGACCGGCAAAATCGCTCATACAACAGGGTGTACTGCGTGCATCCCGTGTCTGCGTGTCTTGTCGTGTCGGCAGGGCATTTTTTCTTGCGATTTTTCCGTAACGAAAGGGAGTGTGCGTGTGAAGCTCAAGGCACAGATAATGGACGAGGCCGCGGTGGATCGCGCGCTCAAGCGTATCTCCCACGAGATCGCCGAGAAAAACAGGGGCGTTGACAACGTGGTGCTTGTCGGCATCCGCCGCAGAGGCGAGCCCATCGCACAGCGCATCCGCGCCAACATCGAAAAGATCGAGGGCGTGGAGGTTCCCTGCGGCAGTATCGACATCGCCTTTTACCGCGACGACCTCTCGAAGCTCTCCGATATGCCCACCATACGGCGCGCGGAGCTCCCCTTCGACGTGACCGGGCGCGACGTGGTGCTGACCGACGACGTTCTATACACCGGGCGTACCGCACGGGCCGCCATCGAGGCGGTCTTCTCCTGCGGCAGGGCGAAGAGCATCCAGCTTGCCGCGCTTGTTGACCGCGGCCACCGCGAGCTTCCCATCCGCGCAGACTATGTCGGCAAGAATATCCCCACCTCCCGCAGTGAGCTCATCGAGGTCCGCCTCCCCGAATACGACGGCGAGACCGGCGTTTACCTGATGGAACTGGACAGATAGTCCGTTACCATATATTTTCATTAAATTTATTTAGAAAGGTAAAAATGAAAATGAAACCTGCAGTTGAACTCGTTTACGACATCAAGGACAAGCCCCCGATCGGAGTTACCGTTCTCTCCGCGATCCAGCAACTCCTCGCGATAATGGTCGCGACCATCGCCGTCCCCGCCGCAGTCGGCAACGGCCTGACCGCCTCCGCCGCGCTCTTCGGCGCCGGTGTCGGCACCATCGTGTACCTCCTCTTCACCAGAAACGCAAGCCCCGTGTTCCTCGGCTCCTCCTTCGCGTTCATCGGCCCCATGCTCACCGCCTTCGCGGGTGCGGCCTCCATGGCCGTCGGCTACGCCGGACTCATCATCGGCGCGACCATCGCGGGTCTTATCTATGTCATCATCGCAATAGTCGTTAAGTTCTGCGGCGTCGGCTGGATCTCCAAGCTTATGCCCCCCGTCATCATCGGACCGGTCGTTGCCTGCATCGGTCTGTCCCTCTCCAGCTACGCTGTCAGCCTCCTCACCTCCTCCAGCACCGCCACCGGCAACACCAACATCTGCCTCCTGTGCGGCCTGATCACTCTCGCCGTGGCAATGGTCTGCGCCACCTACGGCAAAAAGACTGTCAAGCTCATCCCCTTCATGATCGGTATCCTTGCGGGCTACGCCGTGGCCTCCGTTCTCTACCTCATCGGCAAGAGCACCGGTGTCGACGCTCTCTGCGTCATCAACTACGCACCCTTCGCCGAGATGAACAGCTTCATCGCGCTCCCCGACTTCTCCTTCCTCCAGGCAGACTGGTCCGGCGTCACCGGCGGCTACCTGCTGACTCTGTTCGTGGCCTACGCTCCCGTGGCATTCGTTGTCTTTGCCGAGCATCTGGCAGACCACAAGAACCTCTCCACCATCATCGGCAAGGATCTCCTTGAGGAGCCCGGTCTTGCACGCACCCTGCTGGGCGACGGCATCGGCTCCATCTTCGGAACCATCTTCGGCGGCTGCCCCAACACCACCTACGGCGAGTCCATCGCCTGCGTCGCCATCACCGGCAACGCTTCCACCGCCAGCATCTGGGGCGCGGCGATCGCGGCCATCCTCTTCTCCATGATCACCCCGCTGGTCTCCTTCCTTGAGTCCATCCCCTCCTGCGTCATGGGCGGCGTGTGCATCGGTCTGTACGGCTTCATCGCAAGCTCCGGCTTCAAGATGTTCCAGAAGGTCGACCTCAACGATAACTGCAACCTCTTCACCGCCTGCGTCATCTTCATCATCGGTGTCGGCAACATGACCGTGAACTTCGGCAGTGTCGAGATCCGTACCACCGCCTGCGCACTCATCCTCGGTATTCTCACCAACGTCCTGCTCTCCCGCGGCAAGACCGAGCAGTCTACCGAGGCCTGATACAAGAGTAGAAATTGTAAGATAACAGGGCTGTCCCCATGTGGGACAACCCTGTTTTTGAACCTTTCTAACCTGCCTCCCCCGGAGAACGCGCTCAACGTGCCAAACCAGCACTAAAGCCTCGTTTTCGCGTAATATATTATTTAATCATTTTACTTGATATAAAAGTATCTAAATCGAAGTTTGGATCCCGCGTGCTTACAACTAATTCATCTTTATGACCATTCCTTTCCGCTACGCTACAAGGCACCAAAGGAAGATGA
>CAZPLL010000047.1:0-14437 GCA_964587485.1 uncultured Oscillospiraceae bacterium
AACCAACGCACATAATCCTCAATGTCGGACTCTATCATATCCCGAAGGATGATGCCTTCAAATTCGATTTTCACCTTGATTCTCCAATCAAAAACAAAACGGATTTGCCGTATTCTCCGCGCCCCAAATTTTTGCCGTCATACGATACATGGCTCTTGCGTGGATGCGGTCATGCCAAACGAAGCGGCGCATAACTTTGCGCAGTGACCAATCTTCGCCGTAGCTCCCCTCAATGACTGCATTTTGCAAAAAATCAGGCTGTTGCTCCAACGCCGCAAATCCACGCTTGCGACATTCACAGATGTTGCCGTCATTATCGGCATCTACATCGATCTCCCTGAAATAATACGCATTTACATTCTTAGTATGTTCGTACATTTCATTTCCCGTGCGGGGAACCGACCCATAAAAAGTCTTGCGTTCCGGTGCAGCGGCTGCATTTTTGTCGGGGATAGATTCATACAGCGCAAGAAAATCCTGCGCCGACTTTAACGCGAGGGCTTTCAGCTTTTCGTATTCCTCTGCTGTCAGCGGTGAGCGTTCACTCTCAAAAAGCACATCGGAGTCGGCATCCCGAATTGTTAGTTCGGAGCTTTTTTCTCCGACGATCACGATCTCCATTTCATCCGCGGTATCTATGCCCAGCCATTTGCAATAGGAAACGATCTCCTGCGGCATCTTCGCCCTTGCGATTTCAAGACTTTCGCCACGGGTATATGCACCGATATAATCTGTCGCATAAAGCAAAGTATCCTTACCGTTATGCTCCCATACGCAGTTTACAGTCATATCATTAGCCTCTCAATAATCAAAATCATGTTCTCCGACAACGATCGTCTGCGTCAACTTTTCGTCTTTATACGGCCTGCGAATCTCAATCAAATTCAGAATAGTGTAACCACGCTTTCGCAGAAATTCAATCATTCGGTGATTGTTGGGGTGAACATAGTTATAAACTGTGTCCTCGCCATACGAAGCGGCGATTTCTTCCGCTTTGCTATGCAGAGCAGTCGCGACACCACGGCGGCGGTATTCCTCTTTGACAAAAATTGATTCCACCCACACAAGCTCATCGTCCACGCGGCAGACCACATATCCCGCATATTTGCCATCCACCAGAGCGGCAAACACCGGGAAACCGGCAAGAAGATATTCGACCATTTCTTCTCGTCCGGCTTCAATGTTCAGCCCGGATGCAATGCCTTTATAGGAACGCAGCTCTACACGAAACAGGGCAACCATTTCTGCGAGTGCATCATTAACCTGTTTGACTTCTAATATTTCCATCTTGGTCACCCGCTCAAATGATGTACGCAGTATATCACAGCTTTACTATGCTTTTCAACAGGTTGCAGATACATTGTCGGAAATATATCATCATCAAGCCTACACACTTTCTATCAGCACGGGCTCTTGACAGAAGCCTCCACCGGGATGATAATAAACGGGAATACATACCCGGGGAGGAATGAACAATGAAATGGATGATAGCTTCGGACATACACGGTTCGGCTTACTGGTGCCGCCGTCTGCTTGACAGCCTTGAGCGCGAGCAGGCTGACAGACTGGTACTGCTCGGCGACCTTCTCTATCACGGCCCCAGAAACGACCTGCCGCAGGAGTACGCGCCGAGGGAGGTCGCCGCCATGCTCAACGAATATAAGGATATAATACTGGCTGTGCGCGGCAACTGCGACGCTGAGGTGGACGGGATGCTGTTAGACTTTCCGATAACGGCGGACTGCGCACTGATAGATGTCGGAGAGCGACTCATTTTCGCGACTCACGGCCATATTTACAACAGCAACTCGATGCCTCCGCTCGCAAGGGGAGGCATACTCCTTCACGGTCATACCCACGTTCCCGCCTGTGAGGAGCGCGCCGACCATCTCTACCTGAATCCCGGCTCGGTCTCTATCCCGAAAGACGGTTCGCCCCATGGCTATATGACGCTCTGTGACAGGGAGCTTCTGGGCAGGAACATGGAAGGGTCGGTTTACATAACTCGAACGCTGTATTGAAAAAGCTCCCTCACCCGCGGGTGAGGGAGTTTAACATTCAGACCTCTATAAGCTCGTACTCTCTGCTGCCTACGTTCAGCGCGGCGGCAGATTCAACGGTGAGGATACCGTTGCGGCTCTCGATACGCTCGATAAGACGTGCCTGACCGGGGTCGTCCTTCGCGGCGTAGACAAGATCAACGCAGGCCTGGTCGATGGCTACGGGGTCAAGGGATGCGAGGATGCCGATATCCTTCATGCACGGATCCTCTGCCACAGCACAGCAGTCGCAGTCTACAGACAGGTTTTTCATGACGTTTATATAGGCAATGTTGCCGTTGAAGTGCCGCACGACGGAAGCTGCGGCATCGGCCATTGAGCGCAGGAAGCTGTCGTGGTCGGCGTGGAAATAGCCCTCGACGGTGCCGGAGCCATGGATGTATTTCTTGCCGTAGGCAGAAGCAACGCCGATGGAAAGCTGTTTGAGTGCGCCGCCGAAGCCGCCCATGGGGTGTCCCTTGAAGTGTGAGAGCACCAGCATGGAGTCATAGCCTCCGAGTCCCTTGCCCACATAGTTCTTCTGTATCTGTTTCCCGTCGGGAATGTCAAGGACGATATCCGGTCCGTCCGCGTCCAGCAGTTCAAAGTCAAAATATTTGTCCCAGCCGCGTCTGCGGATGAGATCATAGTGCTTGACTGCCGTGTCGCGTGAGCCGCTGTAGGCGGCGTTGCACTCAACGGCAGTGCCACCGACGCTCTTTATTATCGGGCTCCAGAAGTCGGCATTGAGGAAATTCTGGTTTCCCTCCTCGCCGGAATGGAGCTTGACGGCGACCCTGCCGGGTAGCTCCTTGCCGAGAAGTGCATACAGCTCGCACACCTTCTCGGGAGATATTTCACGAGTAAAATAAACCTTCGATCCCATATAAAACTCCTTTCACTGTTATGTAGCGAAGTATTTACTGCACAATATTTTATAACGTAATCGTCTCGTTTGCAAGTATTCTTTTACTTTCGCCGCGGGAGATGCTATAATATCGGTGAAGATGCGTCAAACGAACTGATACGGCAGCAGGCACATACACCGCCGAGCCGCTCACAGTCTGACGAATATGAGCTTTTCGGAGGCTGAAATGCTTTATAAAAACGCATATATCTATACAAAAGAGCGTCGCTTTATACATGGTAGCTTTCGCGTGGAAAACGGACTCTTTACCGAGGTGCTGGACAGTGTGCCTGATGAGTACGGCGTGGAGCTGGGCGGGTCGCGTGTTATCCCGGGTCTTGTTGACATACACACCCACGGCAATTCCGGCGCGGATTTTTCCGACGGAAAGCTTGACGGATTGAGAAGGATGGCGGAGTACAGCGCTCGAAACGGCGTGACCTCCTTTGTTCCCACCTCTATGACCCTGCCCTATGATGTTCTTGAGAGTGCGTTTGACACCGCGGTGCGCTACCGAGAGGACAGGCCCACGAACGGGGCGCGAGTTCTCGGCGTCCACATGGAGGGACCGTATTTTTCGGAGAAGAAAAAGGGCGCGCAGAACGCGGATTATCTGAAGCTTCCGGATTACGAGGGCTTCAGGGCACTGTACGAGGGTTGCGGCGGCATTGTCCGCATTGTCGATGTGGCGGCGGAGCTTGACGGCGCGGCTGATTTCACCGCGAGAGCCTCGGCACTCTGTACCGTCTCCGTCGCGCATACCGACGCTGATTACGAGAGCACCTGCCGCGTGCTGGACGCGGGAGCGACACACATAACACACCTTTTCAACGCCATGCCGCCCATACACCACCGCAGGCCCGGAGTTATCGGTGCGGGCGCAGAACGGGACAAAGTGACCGCGGAGCTCATCTGTGACGGACTGCACATACACCCCAGCATTATACGCATGACATTCCGACTCTTTCCGGGACGGGTGTGCATTATATCCGACTCTCTGCGCTGTTGCGGTATGCCGGACGGCGAGTACGAACTGGGCGGGCAGGTGGTGTATCTTCGTGGCGGCGTCGCACGCCTTGCGGACGGAACGATTGCCGGCTCTGCCACAAACCTCTATGACTGTATGCTCAATGCCATCCACTTCGGTATACCGGCAGAGGAGGCAGTTGCCGCCGCAACCGTTATTCCGGCTCGGGTGATCGGATGTGCGGATAAGACAGGCTCCATTGAGCCGGGCAAATTTGCCGATTTCATCGTCTGCGACAGCACGCTTGCGAGAAAAGCAGTGTACATCGGCGGGATAAGGGTGTGACTTAAAACAGCTCTATCGGCTCAGTTTAGTCATGAGAAAAGGCAGACGACATGGTTTCTTTCCATGTGTCTACCTTTTCTTGATGCTTAATTAACGAATAATAGTCTTTCTACTAACCCATACCGATTCCATATTTTGTGGCAGCACAGGTTACTTATTATCTCAAAGCACTCTTACTGCACAAGCGTCCAGCCTTCGGGCGCTTTGGAAATGCCAACAAAGTCAAAGGTTTCCACAGTCTCGGTGTCCACCACGTTCAGCGTGGTGTAGTATATCTGGTTAAGCTCCGCCGCGTCGCCGTTGAGGATATTTACCGCCGCACGGATACCCCACTGGCCAAGACCAACCGAGAACTGCACGACCGAAGCATTGACCGAGCCTTCCTTCAGCATGGCAACAGTGTCATCAGCGGGATCACAGGAGACCGCGTAGACATCGTCTCTCCCGGCTGCTTTCAGCGCAAGGACGGCACCTTTAATAGTGTTTTCGCCGGGAGCATACACAGCGTCGATTTCATCTCCGTAAGCCATGATAGCATCCTCGACTTGGAGCATTGCGGCATCCACCTCATTTGCGCACCACAGTTCCGCGAGTATATTGATGTTGGGATAATTCTCCTCCATGTAGGCGATGAACCCATCGCCGCGACCGATTGCCCATGAGGTTCCCGCGGTGCCTCTGACCATCAGGACATTGCCTTCCCCGCCCATAAGAGTTCCGAGACGCTCTGCCTCAAGACGACCGATGTCGTCGTCATTCGACTTTATTTTCAGAACCTTGTCGCTGTTTGCCATAACGTTAACATTAATGACGGGGATGCCAGCTTCAAATGCGGCGTCTATAGTTGGGACACAGGCATCGGCGTCAGCTGCTACCAGGATGATTGCGTCAACACCCATTGAAATAAGGTCTTCCATCTGAGTGACCTGCTTGTCGAAGTAGGAGTACCCACCGCAGTCCCAGATAACAACATCAACTCCAAGAGCCTCAGCTTCAGACTGAAATCCGTATGCTTCTGCTGTGAAATGTGCGTTACTGAGCATGGGAAGAAGTACGCCGATGGTGTATCTTTCCTTCGCGGGATTAGCGGCAGGGCTTTCATTTGAAGCCCCTTCCTTCAGCTGTGAGTAGTAATAAGGATTGAATGCAGTTTCAATAGTCGCGTCTGCTGGAGTATTCTCCTCCGGCGCCGATGTATAATCCTCCGTCTTGGTATCCGCAGGTGCATTGCCACACGCTACCATCGTGAGCAACATTACAACGCCGAACAGAAGTGCAAGTGCCTTTTTCATTGTTGAATCTCCTTTTTGTTAATTATTTGTAGTTTTGGGACGCGGTAAAAGCAGATTATACATTTCGTTTCTTTCCGAGCACGTCGATAGCTACAGCCACGATAATAATGACACCGCTCACGACCGTCTGAGTGTAGGAAGAAACTCGCAGTAGATTGAGTCCGTTGGAAATAATAGCCATTATCAGCACACCGAGGAAGGTCTTTAGGCAGTTGCCCTGCCCCCCGCTCATACTGGTGCCGCCGATGACAGCGGCCGCTATCGCCTGCATCTGGAGTCCCTCGCCGAGGGTACACTGGCCGACGGAAACACGCGCCGTCTGGAGTACACCGGCTATCGCAGTAAGAATGCCGCTGACGATATATACGAAAATGCGTATCTTAACAACATCTATACCGGCAAGGCGTGCCGCCTCCTCGTTGCCGCCAACAGCATAGACATTACGTCCGACAGTAAGTCTGCGGAGTATAACCCATCCGACAAGCATAAGGAACACCGCTATCACCAGCGGTATCGGTAGTCCGAGGACGGAGTTCGCCCCGATGGCCGAATAGATAGCCGGAAGGCCGCTGATAGGCATTCCGTTGCAATAGAGGTACGCCGCACCGCGCAGAATATTCATGAAGCCCAAGCCGACAATGAACGCGGGAATCTTTGCCTTGGCAACGAGAAAGCCTTGGCTGACACCTACGACGACACCAAGCAGTATAGCAGCGCCGACCGCAGCCGGGAAGCCGTACTCTATGGCAATATCAGCAGTCATAACCGAGACAAGACCGACCATCGACCCTTGAGAGAGGTCAATGCAACCGGTGAGGATGACAAAGGTCTGTCCCACTGCCGCGATGAGTAGTGATGCTTGCTGACGGCCGATATTCGTCCAGTTCTTTATAGTCAGGAAGTTGGAATTACCGGATTGGAAGATGATGCACAATATGACAACAGCAATCGGAATCAGAATATTGCTGATCATATTTCTGTTTGCTATTTTCAGTCCCTTTTTCATATCTTCAGCCTCTTGAAACAATTTCTTATTCTTCTGAATTCAGCATAATAGAAAGAATTTTCTTTTGGCTGAACTCTGATTTAGAGAGTTCTCCTCCAATGGATCCCTCACGCATTACCACAACTCTGTCGCTCATTCCGATTATTTCCGGCAGTTCAGAGGATATCATAATAATACAGGCTCCATTCTCAAGAAGCCGATTCATCAGATGGTATACCTCCGCCTTCGCACCCACATCGATACCCCTTGTAGGTTCATCAAAAATAACTATCTTGGAATTTGCGCTCATCCATTTGGCAAGGATCACCTTTTGCTGATTTCCGCCGCTGAGATTCACCGCCAGTTGTTTAATGGACGGCGTTTTGATGTTCATTTCCTTTACATAGCTTTCGGCTATCTGCTGTTGCTTCTTCAAATCAGCAAGAGGGCCCGTGCTCGTCTCCTTATGCGATGCAAGCACGACGTTTTCACAAACGGAAAGGATTAGCACAAGGCCATCCTTCTTGCGCTCCTCTGTCACGAAACCGAGTCCGTGCTGAATTGCGTCAAGCGGGGAGCGGATGTTAACCTCCTCGCCGTCTATGAATATCTTTCCCTCCGAGCGAGGATCAGCGCCGAAAATCGCTCGCGCGAATTCCGTCCGTCCGCTACCAACCAGTCCTGCGATACCGACGATCTCGCCGCTTCTAACCTCAAGACTCACATCGTGAATTTTATCGGCGGTGCTGATATGCTCTGCCCTGAATACGACCTCGCCGATATGACTCTCGCGAGCAGGGAACTTATCCTTGATTTCCCGTCCGACCATCAACGTAACAAGATCATCTTCTGTGGTATGGTTAATGTCAACTGTGGTGATGTATTTCCCGTCGCGAAGTACGGTCACCCGGTCACCTATCTCATGCAGTTCCTGGAGGCGGTGGGAAATGTAGATGATGCCCACACCTCTGGATTTGAGCAGACGGATGACCTTAAAGAGTTCCACAATCTCGCGTTCCGTAAGAACCGCAGTGGGCTCGTCCATGATAAGGATTTTCGTGTCACGAGATACCGCCTTTGCTATCTCTACCATCTGCTTCTGGGCTACTCCCATCTTTGAGACAATCGTATGCGTGTCATAGTCAAGATTCAATTCGTCGAGAGCGGCTCTTGCCATCTCGTGCAGCTTTGTCCTGTCAACACAACCGAAACGGTTCGGTAGCCGCCCGATAAAGATATTCTCAGCAACATCCAGATTCTCGCAGAGATTCAGTTCCTGATAGATAGTTGCGATACCGGCTTTTTCTGCCTGCTTGGGGCTGACGAAGTTTTGGTGCTCCCCATTAATATATAGCTCACCTGATGTGGGATGGTACAGGCCGGAAAGTATCTTTATCAAGGTCGACTTCCCTGCACCGTTTTCTCCAAGCAAAATGTGAACTTCACCCGGCTCAAGCGTAAAATTCACATTATCCAGAGCACGAACGCCCGGAAACTCCTTGCAGATATTTCTTAATTCAATCAATGGCTCACTCATACGCAATGTACCTTATGCTTTCCTTTTCTGTAGGGGTGAAAAATTGACGTCCGTCCGGCGGCACAAAGTTCGCCGTGACTTATCAGTCATATATACCGAGTATCTCTCTTGCCTGCTCCGGAGTTGCTACCTCGCGACCGAGAGAGCGGGAAATATCAGCAATCTCTTTAACCAGCTCGTGAGCCTCGCACAGCTTGCCATGCTGGTTATAAGGATAGTCCTCAGTTCCGACGCGAACACCGTCGCCGTTGCGGATAGCCGCGACGAGAATATCCATCTGAGGTTTCTCCATAATAGATACAACACACTTGCAGTTAGCCGGCATGAGACTTCGGCGATACAGATACTCCTGCACGGTGGGTGGAGACCATGTTCCGCCCGGCCAGCCGAAGAAAAGAGTATTGATGTAAGGGCCGTCGAGAAGTCCTTTCTCTATTAGTGCATTGAGGTTCCATATAGACCCGGAATGCCATATTTCGAACTCAGGCTTTACTCGGTATTCACGGCATTTAACGGAGTAGTCTACCAACTCCTCCATCGGGTGGAGGACATCGGTATTGCACTGCGCGAAGTCCTCATCATGATGGTTAAGGATAATGGATACCATGTCAGATTTTGCTTTGAATGCATCGATACGCTGTTCAAAGGTAAGGGTTGACATCCCGCTCTGGATAAGAAGGCCGGACTCGGCACGGCATTTTTCGACTACCTCTACCCACTTGCCAACACCCTTGGTGCAACAATCCTCACCGATATCGGCAAGACCGTGGGTATGCAGGACAGCAGCTCCCGCCTCGCGACATTTCACGGACTCCTCGACCAATTCTTCAACGGTCTTGGGATACTTAGTATCGGGGTGCAGCCAGCAGTTATTCGGGGTCGCAACGATAATTAACGGATCCATTTTGTCTCTCCTTTTCTGGTTTTTGATTTTATATTGAGTTTATCAGATGGTCATGCCTCCGTCGCAAACTATATTAGCTCCGGTCATGAACGTGACATCCGGGGATGCCGCGAACAATATCACCTCGGCAAGTTCATCCGGAGTTCCCAGTCGCCCCATTGGCTGTCTTGCGACGAAATCCTTCATTGCCTTTTCGGGGTCAGGCGATGCCGCGACTCTGCGCTTGAATGACTCGCTCTCAACAGTGCCGGGGCAGACGCAATTGACTCTTATGCCCTCGCCAATATACTCGGCAGCCATGGATTTTGAGAGCGACAGGACAGCGCCCTTCGTCGCACTATAGACTGCGCGGTTCGCTACTCCCTTTATAGCAACGGTGGAGGTTATATTAACGATAACGCCCTTTTTCTCTCTGAGGTATGGCATTGCAAAGCGGGATGTGAGATATACGCTCTTCACATTTACTTTCATGGAATTGTCCCATGTTTCCTCATCGCATTCCTCAACACTGCCATTTGCCACAACGCCTGCGGCATTCACAAGCACATCAATGCCGCCGTAGGCCTTGACGGCCCCTTCTATCAGTTTTTTTGCTCCTTCGCTTTCAGAAACGTCTGCCCTGACAAATGCAGCGGAATACCCCTGTGCATTTATTTCGTCGCACACCTTAGATGCAGAGTCTGAAATTGAGTTCACTACAAGTAATGCTCCCGATTTTGCAAAGGCTAATGCAGCAGCTTTGCCCATCCCAGCGCCAGCACCGGTAATTATTACCGTTTTACCTGAAAAGTCCATGATGATTGTCCTTTCTTATGTCACGATGCTTTATTCCACCTTCACCCACGTGTGGGTATCTGCGGCCTCTATAATGGCCGACATGACCTTAACGGCCATAGCACCGTCATGGAATGTTGGTGCCTCATTATTGCCGGAAATTATCCCGTTGATCATGTCTCTCATTTGAATGGTAATGGATTCTTTTACTCCCACACCCATTCCTGTCTTAAGATTAAACAACTCTCCATAGGGATTATCACGCCCGATGAGGACAGTCTTCTTCCCATTAAGTGGGCTCTTTGGGTCATCAAGCCAGAGTTCCAGTTCGTTAAGACGCTCACTGTTAAACTTGGCACTTCCCTTTTCGCCATAGACTTCGATTTCATGATGGTGACGGCAACCGTGCGCGAGCCACGAAGTCATCAGCATACCTATAGCGCCGTTCTTGAATTTCAGAAGCACCGTCATCGCATCATCGACGTCGCACACATCCTCTTCGCCCGTGTTAGAATCTATTCTTTTCTCAATGAATGTCTCCCCTACCGAGCAAACCTCGTCTATTTCTCCGACAAGGAAACGAACGGCATCTATTACGTGCGAGCCCATTGTTACTATACTTCCGCCGCCGGAGAGTGCCTTCTTAAAGCGCCATGTCATCGGAGAATCAAAACCGAAGTCCTGAAGGAACATTCCCTTGATGTGGTATATTCTGCCCAACTCTCCGCTTTGAATAAGTTCGTGCAACTGGGCGACCGCCGGAATCTTTCTGTAGTGAAAATCTACCATATTCGTAATGCCAGCGTTTTCCGCAGCTTTTTCCATCTCTACCGCATCCTCAACAGAATCGGCAAGAGGTTTCTCGCAGAAAACATGCTTTCCACGTTCAATAGCAGCCACAGACATTTCACGATGGAATTTATTATCCGTACAAACATCTACTACATCTATCTCAGGATTTTCTATAACCTCGTGCCAGTCGGTCGTATAATAATTGAAGCCGTACTTTTCCATGCACTTTACTGCTGCCGGCTCGTATATATCCACAATTGTATGAAGATTGATTTTTACATCACGCAACATACTCTGCGCACGCAGATAGCACTCGGAATGCACATCCCCAAACCACCCTGCGCCTATCACAGCTACATTGATCGTTTTCATGATTTCTCCTCCAATGCATAGAATATTACAACAGAATTTGTCTGTTTTCAGGCCATTTAACCATCAACTTTTCTTTCGAGCATTTAACTGTTCTGAAGAGGTATTTCGTCCCATGCATATGTTATCTTTGGACGCGACCTGACCCGTCTCCTCCAGCCAGTTTTTCAACCTCTGACACACTCACGCGATTAAAGTCTCCTTCAATGGAATGCTTTAGCGCGGATGCCGCTGTCGCAAACTCTATAGCCGTCTGAGAATCCTTGCCATGTCTGAGTGCATATATCAACCCGGCGCCGAAGCTGTCGCCCCCACCGACCCGATCAACTATATGAAGATGATATTTCTTTGAAAAGAAATACTCCCTTCCATCATAGAGGATCCCGGCCCAATCGTTATCCGACGCGGAAATGGAGGATCTCAGAGTAATGGCAACCTTTTCAAATCCGAAGCGCTCCGCAAGTTGGCGTGCAACCGATTTATATCCCTCTCTGTCAAGCCTTCCACCATATATATCACTGCCCTCTGCCTCGACGCCAAATACATCCTTTGCATCTTCCTCATTGGAAATACAAACATCAACGTATTCGCACAGCTTGCTCATGGCATCTCGTGCCTGCTCACGTGTCCATAACTTTCCCCGATAATTCAGATCGCAGGATATTTTTATACCCTTCGCCTTTGCAACTGCGCAAGCTTCTTCACATATCGCGACGAGATTTTTTCCCAAGGCAGGTGTTATGCCGGTGAAGTGGAACCAGTCGGCATCATCTAATATTTTGTCCCAGTTGAAGTCGCCGGGACAGGCAAGTTGCATTGAGGAATGGGTCCGATCATAGATGCAAACGCTCCCACGCTGACTTGCACCCTTTTCGAGATAATATATCCCGACCCTTTCTCCTCCCCGCACGATGCTCTCCGTGCCGACACCCAAGCCACGAAGCGAGTTTACTGCCGCCTGCCCTATCGCGTGCGCAGGAAGCTTTGTCACAAAGCTCACTTCCTCGCCAAAGTTTGCGAGCGAGACCGCAACATTCGCCTCCCCACCGCCAAATGTTGCCTGGAGCTGATCATTCTGAAAAAATCTGTAAAATCCGTTTGGTGCAAGCCGGAGCATTATTTCTCCAAACGTGACAACTTTTGGCATTGCTTTTCTCCTTATTTTTTCACAAGATGTACGGCGAAGCCTGAAAAATCTCCCTTGAGATATATTGTTTTAATGTTCCCCATGGAGTCTCTTTTGCACGTTTCTTCATCAAACTCAACTCCCAATCGAGAGAGGTGTGCGACGGCTCGATCTACGTTGGTAGTACCGACAGCAATATGACCGTTTCTTCCGAGATATGGGTTCTTCATGCATTCTACAACGGATCCGGCAAACACAGACGAATTACCAGGTTTGTACTCCAAATCAAATAAAGTGCAAAAGATTCTTGCCGTTCGCACCGCTTCTGCCTCGTCTGTACAGTTAATACCGACATGCACAAGAGAAAAATCAAGCATCGTCCTGATTGCCAAACGACTTCGCCGTTCTATTTCATCCCAGCGTTCATCCTGAATCAGACTCTTTTTCACCATCCATGTACCACCGCATGCAAGTATTTGAGTGAAGCTCAGATAGTCATTAAGATTTCTTTCGTTAATTCCTCCGGTCGGCAACCACTTAAGGTTCTTATACGGTGCTGCCAGCGCTTTCAGTTTTTCTATCCCGCCATTTTGTTCCGCCGGAAAAAACTTCACTGCTTCAAGTCCGAAAGACATTGCCTGTTCCATTTCTCCACCGGTAGCTGTGCCGGGTATAATAAGTGCATCTTTTGAAATGGCATACTTCACCATCTCAGGGTTAAACCCCGGAGTTACAATGAATTTTGCCCCTGCTTTAAGCGCCCGGTCAAGTTGCTCTTTTGTCAGAACTGTGCCAGCGCCTACAAGCATTTCAGGGACATTTTCAATTATGGCACGCATAGCTGACTCAGCCGCATCCGTGCGGAACGTAATCTCCGCGACATTCAACCCGCCTCTCAAAAGAGCTTGTGCAAGCGGCACCGCCTTTTTCGCGTCATCTACGGCTATTACAGGCACAATGCCTGTTTCATAAATTTTTTTGAGCGTTCCGTTCATTCATTATTCTCCACATTGGTTTTGCCATCTGACAGTTGCTATTATACATTCTTGTATACAAGAATGCAAGTTGGTATTGTTTACAATTTTTCTCCGTGTAATATGTGTAAAATGACATATATTCCTTGTTCTTGACAAGCCTGAAAACATAATATATTCTAAATAGATAATATAGAAAGATTCGGGAGGCTATTATATGAAACTCACAGAACGAGGGGCAAAAGAGACCGGACGCGATTATGCTCTGAGGATGATTAAGGACAATATAATTCGACTTGAGCTCTCTCCGGGAAGCCTTATAAGCGAAAATGAGCTTGCCGCAGAAATGGGGCTTTCCCGCACTCCTGTGCGCGAGGCTCTTATTGAACTTTCCAAGGTAAAGATTATTGAGGTTCATCCTCAAAAGCGGAGTGTGGTTGCTCCCATTGACTGTGATCTTGTTGAGGAAGCCCGTTTCTTAAGGCATATCCTCGAATGTGAAGTAATCAAGCTTGTATGCGATATGGCAACTCAAGAGGATATTGAAGCTCTTCGCGAAAATGTACGCCTGCAGAATTTTTATCTTGGCAACAATTACGAAAGTCTTATGAATCTTGATAACGACTTTCATGCCATGCTATATTCAATCGCAAAAAAAACACAGGTCTACGATATGATGAGAAATCTTTCAATTCATTTTGATCGCGTGAAACACATCGCTCTTGTTTCTGTCACGAACTCAAAGATCGTTGCTGATCACGAAGCTCTGCTTGCATTAATCGAAGCGAAGGATAAGGAGGGTGCGAGTGATTTAATTAAGAAGCATCTTGAGCGCTACTCAATCGACACCGAAGTGATTCGCAAAGCATATCCGCAGTATTTCAAATAAAATCGCTCATGCGTGCTCTCTGCAAGCATGGTAATATTTTACATACGACAAGCAGGAAATACTGAAGTGGCGGTCTGTGTTTCGGTAGTTTTGTTAAAACCAGTTGTCACTGTTCACTATAATATATTTTGATGCGGCGATGGCATCATTCCGTAAATGGAAATGATGCCATCGCCGCATCAAAGAGCCCCGGTTTTCTTCAGGTAAAAACCGGGGTTGGTTGTATTGAGGGTATAGCGTTACAGCGCGGGCAAATGTAATAGGCGGTCGTCAGATATTTTCTTATCTGCATGACCTGTATCGGCACCCGGTAGCTTTCTGCTGTTACAGATGCCTTCTCCCATAAAGCAGTATTCATTCATCTGCCTCCCGAATCACCAGTAATTCCTCCATCGTGGTACCAAATACTCGACTCATTCTGTAGCAGAGCGATAGCTTTGTATCTGTGTCATTTTTACACAGATTTCGAATTTGTCTGTCCGAAATATCCAACTTCTCTGCCAGAGCGAATTGCGTCCAATTCTGTTCCGCAATTTT
>CAZPLL010000048.1:0-13869 GCA_964587485.1 uncultured Oscillospiraceae bacterium
ATCCAGCAATTATCTGTTGCCTAACTTTGTGGAATCTTTATGTTGCAATTTAGAAAGACGAAAAAATCCGCAAAAAATTGTTGACATTGTCTTAGCAACGTGATAATCTATACAGGCCGCATTGAAGGGGTATTCAAGTTGGGACGCGTTCCCCACCCCAAGAGCGAGACCTGAAGAGAGGGAGGATATGTTCATGAAGCATGCTATCATCGTGACCGGCGGCAAGCAGTACCGTGTTGCAGAAGGCGACGTTATCTACATCGAAAAGCTTGATGTCGCTGCAGGCGAGTCTGTCAAGTTCGACCAGGTTCTGGCTGTTATCGATGGCGAGTCCGCTGTTTTCGGCGCACCCGTGCTCGAGGGCGCTTCCGTTTCCGCCAATGTCGTTAAGAGCGGCAAGGGCGCAAAGGTTCGCGTTTACAAGATGAAGCCCAAAAAGGGCTATCGCAGAACTCAGGGTCACAGACAGCCTTATACTAAGGTTCAGATTGAGACTATCAACGCATAATTTTCCGCAACTGATATTGACTAATGGAGGTGTAACCTAAATGGCACATAAAAAAGGTATGGGTTCTACCAAGAACGGCCGCGACAGTGAGTCTAAGCGTCTTGGCGCCAAGAGAGCCGACGGACAGTTTGTTCTGGCCGGCAACATCCTTGTCAGACAGCGCGGAACTAAGATCCATCCCGGTACCAACGTTGGTAAGGGTAAGGACGACACTCTGTTCGCCCTCGTGGACGGCAATGTGAAGTTCGAGCGCATGGGCAAGGACCGCAAGAAGGTCTCTGTTTACGAAGAAATCGCTCAGTAAATGACCATCCAAGGCCGGACTTGCGTCCGGCCTTTTTCCTTTGAGTTCACTCCGCCCGACTAAGCGCCGAAAGGAGATAATTATGGCAGCATCGTTTGTTGACAAAGCGAGAATAAGCATCCACGCCGGTAAGGGCGGGGACGGTGCGGTGGCGTTTCACCGCGAGAAATATGTTGCGGCAGGCGGCCCCGACGGGGGCGACGGCGGCCGTGGCGGAAGCATTATATTTAGAGTTGATGACAATATGTCCACACTGATGGACTTTCGATACAAACGCAAATATGTCGCCGGGAACGGCATGAACGGGCAGGGAAAGCGTTGTTACGGCAAGGACGGCGAGAATCTCTACATCCGCGTCCCCAGAGGTACAGTCATCCGCGATACCGAGAGCGGCTCAATTATGCACGATATGTCGACCGGAGAGGACTGGGTCGCCGCAAAGGGCGGCCGTGGCGGCTGGGGTAATATGCACTTCGCGACTCCGACCCGTCAGGTCCCGCATTTCGCCAAGCCCGGACTCCCCGGAGAGAGCCACGATATTACGCTTGAACTCAAGCTTCTTGCGGATGTCGGCCTCGTGGGGTTTCCCAACGTTGGCAAATCTACGCTTCTTTCCGTCGTGAGCAAGGCGCACCCGAAAATTGCGAACTATCATTTCACGACACTTTTCCCCAATCTGGGTGTTGTTTACGTTGATGAGGGTGTATCCTTTGTAATGGCAGACATTCCGGGGATAATAGAGGGTGCGTCGGAAGGCGCCGGCCTCGGGCATGATTTTCTGCGGCATATCGACCGCTGCCGACTCCTCATCCATCTTGTTGACGTTTCCGGCAGTGAGGGACGTGACCCGATCGAAGACTTTGACGCGATTAATGCAGAGCTTCGCGAATACAACGAAGAACTTGCAGAACGTCCCCAGATCGTTGCGGCAAATAAGTGCGACCTTCTGTACGGAGAGCGTGAGAACATCGAACGGCTGAGAGCTCACGTCGAAGAGCTGGGCTATACGTTCTTTGAGATGAGCGCCGTAACTCACGAGGGGACACGAGAGCTTGTTGGGGAGTGCGCGAACCGTCTCTCAAGTCTGCCGCCCGTTGCAAGCTATGAGCCTGACTACGTTCCCCGTGAGGCCGAGATAGAAAGCGCCGATACCCTCACCATTGAGCACTTTGACGATATGTGGATCGTTGAGGGACCGTGGCTTCAGCGCCTCGTTGCTACGGTCAACTTCTCGGACTATGAGAGCCGTATGTATTTTGACCGTGTCCTTCGGGAGTCCGGTGTGTTTGAGCGTATGGAGAAGATGGGCGTCAGGGACGGCGACACAGTCTCCATGTATGACCTGATGTTTGAGTACAAGGACTGATAGCTCCCCCTGCGATTATAATGAAACCGCCCGGACAGAAGATGTTCGGGCGGTTTTTGAGAGTATTACCTATTATGCTTCGGGCAGCTTGCAGACGTCAATCCATGAAATGGCGCCTGAGTATTTATAAAGCTCTTCAAGATTCAGCTCAATGGCGCTGTTAGCACTGCCGACGGCAGGAAACACGGTTTCAAAACGCTTCAGACTTTCGTCGAGATAAACGTCCACGCCGTCGTTTATCCCAAAAGGACAGACTCCGCCGACAGGGTGCCCGACCATTTCAAGGACTTCGTCCGGGGTGAGCATTTTTGCCTTAAGATGGAACAGCTCCTTGTACTTGTGATTATCTATCCTTGCGTCACCGGCGGCAAGGATCAGCATACAGCCTCCGTCGGCACGCTTAAAGGAAAGTGTTTTTGCAATCCTCGCGCCTTCAACCCCGAGAGCAAGCGCAGCAAGCTCAACCGTTGCGGATGAAACATCAAGCTCACGCACTCTGTCCTCCAGCCCGAGCTCGCGGAAGTAAGCGCGACCTTTTTCTATTGACATGATATAGACCTCTAATATAATACCAATTTTTCAGTTGCATCAAAGAGCTGGGGAAATTCAACCCCGGCAAGGTTGCCGAGAATGTCGGCAGGAAATCGAAGCTTTTCACGATAGAACTCACGCACACTCTCGTTGTATCCGGATTCCTCAATGGCGCGACGTGCATTATCCATATTCAAAACACATTGCTCTACCTTAGCACTATATAGTGCCGAAAGACCAGCGGAAGAAAGTGAATCGCAAAGCTTATCAACAGCGTCGGAAAGCTCACAATACAGTAAATAGTTTTCAGATACAGAGCAACCGGAAATCCCAATAGACATTGCTTCGGCGGCATCAATAACATCGGCGGCATCTATACCGTAATCTGCGGAGAGCTCAGCAAGCGTGACCGCAACGGAACTGATAGTCCTCAATTGAGATGCAATGCTTTGGTGACTGGCACCGTTATAGGTCACGCCGGTGTAAAACCCGTTGTTCACCTTATCGCAAAGTCTGCCGAGCTTAATATTGGTAGAAATAAGTGTTGAAGAAACAACTATCGCCAGCGAGATAAGAATGGCGACAAAGCGGTTTTTCAGAAGCTTCATACTGTGTCATCAACCCTTCATCTGGAGAAGCTTCTGCTTGAGCTCGCCCTCTATACGTCCCAGCTCATCCTCAGCCTCGGCACGGCGCGCACGGCCCTCGTCCTGAATCTGACGTACCTCTTCAAGAGAATTGATAAGCTCCTGATTGGTCTTCTTGAGCGTCTCAAGCTCTACAATACCGCGCTCGCCCTCCTTGGCGATGCTGACAGTGCCTTGATGGAGTGCCTCGGCATTTTTCATAAGGAGAGAATTTGTAACATCCGTGACCTCGCGCTGAGCCTTCATCGCCTGTTCCGAGTGATACATGGACAGAGCGAGAACCATCTGGTTTTTCCAGAGAGGGATGGTGTTGACAATGGAGGTGCGGATCTTCTCGCTCATAAGGGTGTCGTTGTTCTGTATCATGCGGATCTGCGGAGACATCTGCACGGAAATAGTACGGGTGAGCTGAAGATCGTATATTTTTTTCTCAAAGCGGCCGATCATATTGGCAAAGTCGTTTGCGGCCTGTGCATCCTCGGGTAGGTTGCTGGCGGCGGCTCTTGCCTGATATTCGGGAAGCTCCACCTCGCGCAGATGCTGAATCTTCAGTTTACCGGCAAGGATGTACATTGAAAGCTCCTTGAGGTATTCCTGGTTCTTCTCGTACATCTTGTCCATGAGGCTGATGTCCTTCATGAGGGCAATCTCGTGCTTTTCGAGAGACTCAACTATCTTATCAACATTTACCTCTGCCTTGTCATACTGCGCCTTCAGAGAGGCGATGCTCTGCCCGGCTTTTTTGAAGAGACCGAGGAATCCCTTCTTTTCCTGTTCATCAAAATTGAGCCCCTGCAACTCAACGACGAGGTCACTGAGCATATCTCCGACCTCGCCCATGTCCTTGGTGCGGACGGTGCTGAGGGCGGCGGCGGAAAAATCGGAAATGTTCTTCTGTGCGTTACTGCCGTAGTTGAGTATCTGCTCGGTGTTGAGGATATCTATTTTTTCGGCAAACTCACGCACAGCGGCCTGCTCCGCCTCAGAGAGGTTACTGAGCTCAAGCTTTTCGACGCTGATTTCGTCCTCTTTTTCTTCCTCGATCACAACGGGTGCGGCTTCGGCTTTTGCAGCGGTGGGTTCAAGCGTAAGAGAAGGAATAAAGCTCTTTTCTTCGTTCATTTCGGTAGTTCCTTTCGTTATTTGATGTTGAAGTCTTTTTCTCCGGACAGACCCTCGCGCGCCAACATTTTATTCATAACGGCGATATCTGTTTCTATATCAAGAGCCTGATTCTCAAAGAGAGAATCCAGCCTCTTTTTATAAGCAACGATAACGGAATCCAGCATTTCATTAATGCTCTTCATGCTCTTGTCGAGGTTTTCACCCTCAATGCCCTGCGCGCTCATCCTGTCGTAGGAGTTGAGAAGCTTTATCGTTGTAGGCAGATAGTAGCTCATGAATTTTTTGATCTGCGGGATATCCGCTGGATCGTCGATCGCGTCCTGAACGATCTTATCGGTAATGCGCATTAGCTCGTTTATTTTCTGTCGGACGTCGGGTTCATTAATCGACATGTAAAGTCTGCCCATTTCACTGAGCGCGCGATTACCTTCCTCGATTATCGAGTCAATTTCCGGACCGTAGCTCTTTTTTTGGACAGGGGGCGTGGCTTCCGCGGCTTTCACCCGCGCGGCCTCAGCCTCGGCGGCCGCCTTTTCGGCTTTCTTTCTGCGCGAGGCGGCAATGACTTTTGAAACTATGACGGCCACGCCGATCGACATCAGCAGACAGATAACGATGCCGAAGATCCGGAACAGAGGAAAAAACATCGACAAAATGAGCCATGTGATGGCAAAGGAATATATTGAACCGACAGAGCCGGGTCTCCTGTTTCGTCTGGACATTGTAAAACTCCCTATACTCTATATTTATATTTTATTTTATATCTAAATAATGTTGCCGTCAAGAGTATTGCAAATCAAACATTGCTTGTAGTATAATAAAAATCGCTTAAGAAGTTGCCATGTGACGAGGTATGTGATGAAGATAAAGGTTGCGCCGTCGATACTGTCGGCTGATTTTGCAGAGCTTGGCCGTGAGGTCGCCGAAATTAAGAGAGCGGGGGCGGACTATGTTCATTTCGACGTGATGGACGGAGAGTTCGTGCCTAATATTTCTATTGGCTTACCTGTGCTCAAGTCACTGCGTAAGGCAACGGATATGTTTATCGACGTTCATCTCATGATAGACAGACCTGTACGGTATGTTGGCAGGTTCTGTGAGGCCGGTGCCGATCTTGTAAATTTCCACGTTGAGGCAGATACGGAGAGCAATATACTCGAGGCCATATCCATCGCCAGAACCATGGGCAAAAAGACGGGCGTAACAATTAAGCCTGCCACACCTGCCGGGGCGATACTGCCCTTTGCGGAGCTTGTTGATCTTGTACTTGTCATGACTGTTGAGCCGGGCTTCGGAGGACAGAGCTTTATGCGCGACCAGATGGACAAGGTGAGAGAGGTGCGCCGCATACTTGATGCCGTTAATCCCTCCTGCGAGCTTGAGGTTGACGGCGGGATAAGCGCGGACACAGCCGCCGAGGCGAAGCGTGCGGGGGCAAATGTCCTTGTAGCCGGCAGTGCCGTATTCTGCAACGCCGACAGAGCCGCGGCTATCAACGCCATAAGAAACGCCTGAATGATATCTTACGGAGTATACCTATGTCATTTTTCCCCTCATCCCTTGAAAACCTGATAGACAAGTTTGCGTCGCTCCCCGGCGTGGGAAGGAAGAGCGCACAGCGCCTCGCGTTCTACGTTCTCGGCCTGCCGGAGGCTGAAGCGAAATCCTTTGCCGCGGCAATAGTTGAAGCAAAGAATAATGTTCATGCGTGCAGAATATGCCAGAACCTGACAGAGGACGAGGTGTGCCAGATTTGTGCCAGCGACAGACGTGACAGGAGCGTTATCTGCGTCGTGTCCGAGCCTCGCGATGTTCTCAGCATCGAGCGCGGCCACGAGTACAACGGGCTTTACCATGTACTGCACGGTGTGCTCTCTCCTATGAGCCATGTAGGCCCCGACGACATACGCATAAAGGAGCTTCTTGTCCGCGCGGCCGAGCCGGAGGTCGAGGAGATAATTATGGCCACCAATCCCGACACGGAGGGTGAGGCTACGGCCATGTATATTTCGCGCCTTCTTAAGCCCTTTAACATCAAGGTCACACGGCTTGCATACGGTATTCCCGTCGGCTCAAACCTTGAGTTTACCGATGACGCTACTCTGAACCGTGCCCTTGACGGGCGAACAGAGATGTGATATAAAGTATTGATTTTCGGGCATAATCAATTATAGACGGTTTGGAAATATGTGGCTACATACTGCTTGACCGGTTTTACCGGCGAATTTTTGTAAATTGGAGATAATATGGTATCAAAATTAAAAATAATTCCCCTTGGGGGACTTGGCGAAATAGGTAAGAATATGACAGCCTATGAGTTCGGCAGTGATATTATTGTCGTTGACTGCGGCATGGGCTTTCCCGACGAGGATATGTACGGTATAGACATCGTTCTACCCGATATAAGCTACCTTAAGGCTAACGCGGGGCGTGTGCGCGGGATCATTCTGACCCATGGGCACGAGGATCATATCGGCGCAGTTCCGTATGTTTTGCGTGAGCTTGACGTTCCCATCTATACGACCCCGCTGACTGCGGCGTTGGTGGAGCTTAAGCTTGAGGAGCATGACCTCCTCTATAACACACAGATATTCACAAAAAAGACCGGCGCCTGCTTCAGACTCGGGTGCTTTACCGTTGAGTTTATTCACGTAAATCACAGTATTCCGGACTCCGTGGCGCTTGCGATACGCACGCCTATCGGCACGGTCATACACACCGGGGACTTCAAGATCGACGTTACGCCGATTTCCGGTGGCATGATAGACATTGCTCGCCTCGGCCAGCTCGGCAACGAGGGTGTCCTCGCACTCCTCAGCGATTCCACAAATGTGGAAAAGGCCGGACATTCCGACTCCGAACGTAAAGTAGGGGAGAGCTTTGATAAGCTCTTCATGGGCTGTGATAAGCGCATCATCATCACTACCTTCGCTTCCAATGTCCACCGTTTGCAACAGATAATAAACGTCGCGTCGAAATACGGACGCAAGGTAGGTATCACCGGGCGCAGCATGGAGAACGTCCTGCGCGTTGCGTCCGTTTTGGGATATGTAAATATACCCGAGGATGTCATGGTCGACATCGAAAAAATCAACAAGCTGCCCCGAAATAAGACGGTCATTATTTCCACGGGAAGTCAGGGGGAGACCATGTCCGCGCTTTATCGCATGGCCTTTTCCGAGCATAAGCAGATAAATGTTGACGCGGGTGACAGAATCATTATTTCCGCCTCTGCCATTCCGGGAAACGAAAATATGATAAGCCGCGTCATTGATGAGCTCTTTCACAAGGGAGCCGAGGTGATCTATGACCGTCACACCGACCTGCACGTTTCCGGCCACGCCTCCCAGGAGGAGCAGAAAATGATGCTTGCGCTCACCAAGCCTAAATACTTCATTCCCGTACACGGGGAGTACAGGATGCTTGTGAAGCACGCAGAGCTTGGACGGATGATGGGCGTTCAGCCGAAAAACATTGTTATCGGAGAAAACGGCGCAGTCATAGAAATAACCAAAAAGGGCGTGAAGTATGAGGAATCTGTGCCCGCCGGAGCCGTGCTCGTTGACGGTAGCGGAGTGGGTGATGTCGGCAGTGTTGTCATGCGCGACCGCAGACATCTTGCCGAGGATGGTATGATAGTTGTCGTCATGCCTTACTCCGCAGATGAGCACGTTCTTATCGGAGAACCGGAGATAGTTACCAGAGGCTTCATATATGTTAAGGAAGCCGAAGAAATTATGGAGGAGCTCAAGCGCGTTGTGCTCGAGACGACCGATGCCTGCGAGATGCAGCGCATTACCGACTGGGCAACCATAAAAAGCAAGGTCAGAGCAAACCTTTCCGGCTATCTCTATAAGACCATGCGCCGCAGTCCGATGATACTTCCCGTAATAAGCGAGATTTAAGGTGTTCTCATGAATATACAGATTTACGGAAAAAGCAAATGCTTTGATACAAAAAAGGCCGAGCGGTATTTTAAGGAGCGCAGGATCAAATACCAGTTCATTGATGTGCTCAAATACGGAATGAGCAGGGGAGAACTGAACTCCGTAAAAAATGCCGTTGGTCTGGACGCGATGATAGATACCTCGGACGAGGATTATCCTCTCGTTAAGTATCTTGCATCCGCGGATGCAAAGCTTGAAAAGCTTTCTGAAATTCCATATCTGATAAAAACGCCCATTGTCCGCAACGGGAAACAGGCCACCGTCGGCTACTGTCCGGAGGTCTGGAAAAACTGGGAATAAAAAGCAAAACCGCTTGCCGCGCTCTAAAGCCGGTAAGCGGTTTTTTGTCCGAACAGTAAATTGCCCCGCACCGAGAATGTGCAGGGCAATTGTCGTTTCATATGAGATTGAGGACAAGAGTGAGAAGCACAAACGCCAGAGCAAACCACTTGGTCGCCTTTGCAAGCTTCTCGTCAAGGGTCTTTGCCTTGCCCTTGGAGAGGAAGGTATCCGCCCCGCCGGAGACAGCACCGAGACCTGCGCTCTTGCCGCTCTGCATGAGAACGATGACGGTGACCGCGAGGCCGGAGAGAACCTGAAGAATTGTGAAGATGATGGTAAGTGCAGACATTTATTTCAATCCTTTCGACGATTATACAAAACTACAGCTTTGACAGTGTAACATAATAAGCGGCACAATTCAAGTGCTTTTTTATTTTTATCGTAATCGAAATAAATCCTTGACAAAACGTCGTGCAAAATGTATATTTTAATTAGATGTACATCAAAGTGAAATCACATTTAAGGAGGCTCATAATGACTACTGACGAATGTGTCCGTGTTTTCAAATGCCTTTCCGATAAATCAAGGCTTCTTATCGTTGCCGGGCTGATGAAAGGCGATGCCTATGCCGAGCTTATTGCCGAGCGCGTCGGGCTCACGGCATCGACGGTATCTTTTCATATGAAAAAGCTGGAGGAGGCCGGGATCGTGGAGGCACACAGGGAACAGTATTACACCGTATACTCGCTCAACAAAAAGCTTATCAATGAAAAGCTTTGCGACCTCGTGTCGGCCGAAACTGAGGAACAGGACCTGCAGGCCGCCCGCGAAGCCGAGTATCGCCGCCGGGTCATAGCTACCTTTTTCGAAAACGGGAAGCTGAAGCAGATCCCCGCACAACGTAAAAAGAAAACCATCTGCTACGAGGAGATCGTAAAAAGCTTCGAGTTCGGCCGCATATACAGCGAGAAGGAGTTGAGCGAGATCATCGCCGAAATCAACGAGGATTATTGCTCAATACGCCGCGATATGCTCGGTGAAGGACTTCTCCGCAGAGAGGGAACACAGTACGAACGGATACGCTGAACGATCACGAGTAGCGAGAAGTGCCGTGTATTAAGAAAACGGTATTATCGGCTCTCGCTGAGCTCTTTAACGGTATAGCACAGTATGGCGGCGAGTGTCGCAACTGCCGCTCCGCATAGCCAGAGAGCGTTATAGTCTCCACCGGAATGAATCAGTACGCCTCCTATCCATGTGCTTACGGCACTCCCTATCTGATGAAAGACCATTGCTATGCCGGAGAGTGTAGGCATCTTGCGACTGCCGAAGAAGCTACTGATGAGTAAAGTGGTCGGCGGAACGGTGGCGTTTCCGACAAGGCCGAGACCGATTACAAATGCATACACGACCGACTTGCTTTTCGGCAAAAGTATAAAGAGAATGATAAGCACCGGGCGCAAACCGTATGTGGTGCCAAGTACCAGCTTGGGATTGATTTTGCCGCACAGGAAACCTGCAATAACAGGGCCTATCATTCCCATAATACCGTAAAGGGTAAAAAGAAAAGCAACCTCACTGCCGGGAAAGCCGTAGGAAATAAGCTGAGGATAGAGATAGGTTTCGATTATCGCCATAAAAAAGCCACAAGTGAAGAAGGCAAGCGCAAGGTGCATGAAGGGCCTGCTGGTGAATGCCTCGTTCAGCATCTCACGAATCACGGGGGCGTGTTCCGACCTCTCGTCCGAAGCTTCGTTGTTCTTCTCCTTTTTGTCCAGCCAGAAGCAGAGCAACACCACGCATCCGGAAACGCAGGCCAGACCTATCATACCCTGCGGAAACAGACCGTTATCGGCCATTGTCTGCAAATACGGAGCGAGTATCGCTCCGCCGAGCCCGCCACCGCCGTTAATGATACCGGAAGCCGCCGCCGCGTATCTATGTCCGATTGCCGGAGTTGCCGCGCCCATCACAACGCCGAACGCCAGCGCACCAGCCGCAAGCCCGACCAGCACCCCTAACGAGAGGTACAGCATCAATGCACTTGTGCAGAACGGAATGAGGAGCAAGCCGACTCCCATCAAGACCCCACCCACACCGAGTACAAAAGAATTGGATTTTCTGAGCGCAAGTATTCCGAAAAAGGGCTGTGACAATCCGTACAAAAGCTGCGCGAGTGCAACCGCAAAGCTAATGCTTTCTTCCGGCAATCCAGTGCACCCGCTGACAGCGGAGGATATCAGACCGAAGTTGGAACGAACTCCGTTGTTCAGCATAAACAGCATTGTACAGGCCGCCGTGACAAATATGACTGTAGCCGGCGACGAGGAGGAACGGTTGCTTTTGTGTTTGATATACCGCATAATTGACAAGCTCTCTGTTTGATGATAAGATAAAGAAGAAAATTCCGTTATATTGGAATTCTCATATATAATAATATCAATCTCATATATTGTCAATATGAAATCGGAGGGAAGCTAATGGATGTTACGGGCGTAGTTGCCGTAAATGTAAAAGCAATACGGGAGAAAAAGAAGCTTACGCTGGACGCCGCCTCAGAATTGACAGGGGTTTCCAGAAGTATGCTTGCGCAAATAGAGAAGGGAGATGTCAACCCCACGATATCTGTCCTCTGGAAAATCGCCAACGGATACAAGGTTTCCTTTACATCTCTTGTAGAGAAAAAAACCGACGGTATCACCGTCATCAGGCAGACAGATCGGACGCCCTTGAAAGAAGCTGACGGACTGTATTTGAATTATCCTGTTTTTTCGTTCAATGAAAAGACCCTGTTTGAAACATACCGCATTGTAATAGAGCCCTCCGGGATGCTGTCCGCACAGCCGCACCTGAACGGTGCGGAGGAATACATCACGGTTTTTGCCGGGAATGTCGAGATTGGGGTTGACGGCGAGATTTGCAGTCTGGCAAAAGGTGATTCCATACGGTTTCTCGCAAATGTCCCGCACACATATCGCAATGTCGGTGACGAATGTGCGGAATTGAGTATGCTGATCTTCTACCACAAATAATTTCTTTCCTATAACATACCACACGATATAACAAAGCCGTGAAAAAAGAGGCCGGGTCATCACTTGTTCGAGTCATGACTCAGCCTCTTTGGTGTTGTCGGCGCAAAGAATACTGTTTTATAACGCATATTCGTACAGCTCGTAATCCGTCCAGCCGGTGTCCACATAATACATTTTCAAGGTATCCATATACTTGAAACCAATTCCCGCATAAAGCCTTGTGGCAGGAAGGTTTCCGCCGAGCACATCCAGCCGGACAGCTTTCTGCTTGTTGTCCGTGGCAATTTGAAGCGCTTCTTTTACCATCATCTTTGCGTAGCCTTTGCCACTGTACATTGGATGAACGCCAAGCGCGTGAATAACGGTAATTTCGTCCGCCTCTGCTTTTGTATGCCAGTTGAAGCTTTTGTACCCGTCATTGCATTGATGATTCAGTATCATTGCCGCGATGATCTTTTCGTCCTCTATACCCACATACAATTCACCATTGGAAATGGACTCCCGCAAATATTCGGGCGAGGGATAAACATCCTTTTTCCATCCTATGCCATATGGAGAATTCGCCATTCCGTCAATAAGAGAATGATAAAAATACCTGACAGAATCAAACTGTTTATTATCTGCTTTAATAATATCCATCTTAGCCCCTCTTAGAGAAACGCTTCACAGCATAAGTTCAAAGCACCTTTGCGTAAACATAGCTGTCAAATCGCACATTCATACTGTATTTTTTGAATGAACTTGTTTTCTCGACTGCAAATCCAAATTTTTGCAAGAGCAGCTTAGACGGCAGATTATCGATTGCCACCTCTGCCATGACCTTGCTTGCACCATGGTTCTTTAACCATGCAAGAAGAAGGCTAATAATTTCACTGCCAAAGCCCTGTTGCCATTTACTTTTATGAACACAGTAGCCGATATCATATATTCCGTCGTCCGTCGGAAATATTCCCGCCGTACCAATGGGGGTGTTACCATTCACAAGCTCCACAACCAGATAATATCCATCCTCACTGTTTTGCAAATCGTCTAAAATGCTTTGATATCTGTCATCGATGTACTCTCTTGTCGGGTCAGACATATATTTTCCGTTCTCTTCATCGAACCACATATTTGTCACAAACGGTAAATCGGAATTTTTGTGGTTGCGTATAACAATTCGTGTTCCCATTAAAGGTTCATTTAATTTCATAGCATTTTCCTCAGAGCAACCCCAAACTCTCAAACGCTTCTCGGATTGCTTTCTCTTATTTTCGGAAAATTGTAGTTTTTACTTAGGTTGTGCGCAGGTCGTATTGCCATAAAAATCTGACATATCCATCTCTTCCGATGAGAACTCCACACGCACCTTTTTTGAGTCAATCTCTCCCTTGGAGAGCAATACAACCGTCTCTACATGGCTCGTCTGGATATGCTGAATTTACTCGCTATTTTTGGTTCAAGGAAACATATCCACAGCCTTTTTCACACTTTTGCTGTTTGTGGGAATATGTCTATAGACTGAAACTTATAGCATTACCGAAGCTTCATCGGCGTAAATCTCAAACCATTTACGACCTGTTCTGTAGCCGTTGCTTTAAAACCTAACTTTTGATATATAAGAACAGCATAAGGCGATGAATTTACAGTCATTTTATTTGTTCGCACAGCTTGAAACAACTGTTTTCCGATGCCTTGATGATGATATTTTCCACTCACAAAAAATAATGCGATATGCTTTCCATTGTTTCTTGTTGCGATAACACCGACCAATTCATCATTCAAAAAGGCGCCATATAGAGATAACATAGAAATATATTTCTCGTCGTGAATACTTTTATAAAACTCTTCTACGCCTTCTTGTGTATAGTCAGGAGCTTCGTATTCCAGAAACACTTTCCAGACGAGGCTTAATGCCTTTTGCTGGTCTTCGTTGTCAAGTTTTCTTATCAATACATTTAACATTCTTAAAAACCTCCCATAATACAAGGTAAGATTTCCTGCTTTTTTGTTATAATTAGTTTCCAACAGTCTTACTTCTTCTTTTAACCTCTTTGGATGCTTCTTTAATACTCTCCAAATATGCCTGTTCCACAGGTGTAAGCGTAATTTCCTGATATTTTCGATACTCGGATTTTGCCTTGTCCA
>CAZPLL010000049.1:0-13812 GCA_964587485.1 uncultured Oscillospiraceae bacterium
GCTTTTTTGCGCCCTTTTTCGGAATGGTGCTTAAATCACAGTGTTTCAACCTTCAATCACTTCATCAACTCAGGAGGCAAATCATGTTAGGATGGATACAAGCTAATATCGGTACGATAGTCGTTTTATTGGTCGTTGCGGCTGTCGTGGCGCTGATAGTTGTCAATCTCGCAAGGGATAAGAAAAAAGGCAAGTCCTCCTGTGGAGGTGGCTGTAGCGGCTGTCCCATGAGCGGCTCCTGTCACAGCAACAAGCATAGCAACAACCCATAACATAAAGCCATAACCCCTCTCGTCACTCCCACGGCACACCTTGCCGTGGGAGTGATATTTTATATTGCCCGGTTATTCCGAATAATTTCGACGTATTGATTGACATTTGGCGGTGAAGATGATATAGTAACAAATTGTAACCACTATGTAATTATTCGTTATTATTTGTCACGGTCATTCTTAATACTTCTTCACTTTTATTTTGGCCGATGCTGTTGTATAATGATACTCGGATAACGGAGGCAGACTATGAAAAAAAGTGTAAAAATTGTCCTGATCGCAGTGTGTTGCGTATTTTTGGCGGTTTTTCTCGTCAGCGGGTTCAAGGTCTATTCCATCCTGCATGAGTACAAGGTCGCCGAAAATATGTACAGCGATCTAAATGACAAGTTTGTTACCACTCCCCCACCCTCTGCAACAAAGACGCCTGTCAGCGACGGAGAGCCCGAGGAAGAGGACGAGAAAAAGCCCAGCTCCCCCATCAACGTGGACTTTGATCTCCTGCTCGAGGAGTGGCCGGATGTCAAGGGCTGGCTCTACAGTGAGGGTACGGTGATAAACTATCCCATCGCGCACGACCCATATGACACCGACAACGAAAAGTACCTCTACTACTTTCTTGACGGTACCTACAACGGAAGCGGCACGCTGTTCATCGACTACCGCTGTGCCGGAGACTTCTCCGGAGAGAGCACAGTCATCTACGGCCACCACATGAACGATGGCTCAATGCTCGCGTCCATATGCAATTACGCGGAGCAGGAGTACTACGATGAGCACCCGGTGATGTACCTGAACACTCCCGGACAGAATTACAGGCTTGATGTTTTCAGCGCGTACATAACCGAGGCAAACGACGAAGTGACCTACAGCTATGGCTTCAGCGACAGGGCGTCCTACGAGAGCTACCTTGACTATATAACGCGCAGGTCGTACTTCGACACCGATGTGGAGGTAACGGGCGATGACAGAATAGTGGTTTTCTCAACCTGCACCTATGAGTACGAAAACGCCCGATTTGTCCTGTTCGCAAAGCTTGTCCCGCTGGAGCCCGACGTCTGAGAGCCCGTTCCACGCACCGTTCCCGGCGAACTATCCTGACGAAAAACAGGATATTATGTAATCTTAAGAAATTATTTTTCATTTTGCTATTGCAATTTTCAAAGCCATTGGTTATAATGCAAATGTCATTAGTTACAAAACGGTAAAATTTGTTGACAATTTTCCGTTGTGTGTTTTATGTGTAATTTTATTTGAGGTGATTTAGCATGAAGAAGACATTCAAATCCATTTTCAGCCTCCTGTTAGTATTTCTCTTTGTCTTCCAGTTTGCCGGTTCGTCCGGTATCGCGGCATTCGCCGACGATGACTCCAATGAAGATGAAGATGTCAAGACCTACACCGTCTCCATAAAGGTCGACGGCGAGGATTACACCGCTCCCGTCTCCCGCGAACAGCTCAAGGGCGGCGTAGAGTTCACTCCCAGCGAGGGCGCTTATGTCAAGTCCGTTGCCGTTAACGGTATCGGTGTCACCGGCTTCTGCATCGCGGAGGGTCGTGTTCTGACCATCGACTGCGACGCCGTTGTCGATATGCTTAACGAGATCGACGACTTTGAGGCCGTTAACTCCTTCACCGTCAGCGCAGAGGTCGAGGAGCTCCCCGAGGGGCTTGAGAGCATTACCGCTCCCTCCGCCGACGCCGCTGAGCTTGACGAGGGCAGAGAGTTCGTCTGCTGGAAGTACAAGTACGAGAACAAGGCTATCGTCCTCGTCGAGGCCGGCGAAACCTTCAAGCCGTTCATGAGCTGTGAGCGCGTCGGCGCAATCTCCCGTGCGGCCGAGTCCGATGAGCCCACCGCCGACACTCCTGCTGTCTACCCCAATGTGGGTGACGCTCCTGCCGTGGTCAGTGATTATACCTACACAGTGACTCTCAAGCTCAACAGCGGCAGTAAGGCCTACAACGGTCAGCCCGCCCCCGAGCTCACCGGCAGAGAATTCACTGTTGAAAAGTTCGAGACCTCCGACCCCGCGTATACCTCGGCTGAACTCAGCAAGGTCTCCGTCTCCGGCGTTTCCCTCTCCTATGACAAGGAGCTTTCAGCCACCTATCAGGTCGGCAAGTACACTATCAAGGCCGACACCTCCGGCGCGAAGGTCAGCTACGACGGCACCGAACTTGATGCCAGCAAGGTCACCTTTAATGTTACCGACGGCAGCTATGAGGTCACCAAGGTGAACCTCACCATCAAGGCCAAGGCCGTTTCCAAGGTCTACGACGGAACCAAGCTCTCCGGAGAATTCGTTGCCGAGGGTCTGCTCGGTGGTCACACCGTCTCCGGTGTCAAGTATGTCGGCGAAACCAATGCGGTCTGCAACATCAACTACAAGGTAGATAAGAGCTCCGAGATCAGCATAAAGAACGCCGGCGGCTCCGATGTATCCGGCGTTTACAACGTCACCATTTCCGAGGATGAAGCAAGCTACAGCATCACCTCCCCCGCCGAGAAGATCAAGCTCTCCGTAAAGGCGGCAGACGTGACCAAGAGCTACACCGGCAGCCCTGTTGAAGGCTCCATCACCGTGGACGGCACTCTCCCCGAGGGCGCAACCATCACTGCCACATATAACTACAAGACCGCACACACCGCCATCGGCGAGCACAAATACTCCCTCACCGGCGTTAAAGTCATGCTGGACAGTCACGATGTCACATCCATGTTTGACGTTACCATCAGTGAAGTTGAGGCCACCCTCAAGATCATCGGTCACAGCTACACCATCACTGTGAAGGACGCCGTCAAAGAATACGACGGCTCGGCTCTCAAGGCCAGCGATTATACCGTTACCGGCCTCATGGAAGGCGACTACATCGAAAAGCTCGAGTACACTGGCTCTCAGACCGACGCAGGCTCCTCCGCCGCTGACATAAATGTCAGCTCCATCGTGATCAAGAACAAGGAAGGCACCGATGTAACCGCGTCCTACTCCACTCCCACCGTCAACAAGGGCACGCTGACCGTCAAAAAGCTTGAGTTCACTATCACCGCAATGGACGACAGCAAGGTCTACGACGGCAATGCCCTCACCTGCAACAAGTACGTTATCTCCGGCACCGACAAGGCAAAGCTCGATAAGCTCGGCTCCTGGACTCTCAATGTAATGGTTTCCGGCTCCCAGACTGAGGTCGGCAGCTCCGCAAACACGGTAGGTACCGTTGAACTGAAGGTCGGCGACACTGTAGTCGATGCAAAAAACTACTCCGTTACCCGCAAGTCCGGCACTCTCACCGTCGAGGCAGACTCTACTAAGCCCACTCTTACCATCACCGTCGAGAGCAAGAGCAAGGTCTATGACGGCACTGCGCTTATCCTTGATCCGAAGGCATACACCGTCAGCGACAGCCTCCCCACTGGCTACTCCATTGAGGTCACTCTTGAGACCGCATCCATCACCGCAGTCGGCAGCAAGACCGTGAGCGTCAGCAGCTATAAGATCTACAAGAACAACGTTCTTGTCAGTGACCCCGCCGAATACCCCTTCAACGTGGCGCTCAAGACCGGTACCCTCACCGTTACCAAGTACCCCATCACCATCACCGCTGACAGCGGCACCAAGTACTACAACGGCAAGGAATTTGTCCTCAACTCCGTTACCATCACCGCTCCCAACAACAAGCTGGTCGATGGCCAGAAGGCCGAGATCACCGTTGAGTCTCAGGACAGCGCCGGTAACAAGGTCAAGGCCATCAAGGTCGGCAAATACTACAACGTTGTGACCGAGGTAGTCATAAAGGACGGCAACACCGACGTTACCTCCAACTATGACATCACCACCATCAACGGTACTCTTACCATAAAGAACAGCAACGGCAACCCCCAGACCGGCGATAACTCCAACATCGGCATATGGGCAACCGTTCTGGCAGTCTCCGCGGTAGCGGTGGCCTGCATCGTTGTGGTCATCATCCTCCGCGGTAAGAAGAAATCCAACTGATAGACGTATAACAGAATAGTAGAAAAGCTCGGCGGCCTGTGGCCGTCGAGCTTTCTGTCTGCGCCGGGTATATCCCCTGTTGCTGATATAACAAATGCCGCACCATCGGTGCGGCATAAGCTTTGTTTGATCAGTAGTAGCGCTTGTTCTTGTTCTTGCGTGCAGCCTCGGACTTCTTACGGCGCTTGACGCTGGGGCTCTGATAGTATTCTTTCTTTCTCAGATCGGCCAGGACACCGGACTTGGCGCAGCTACGCTTGAATCTCTTAAGAGCGTTGTCCAGAGACTCGTTTTCCTTGACGTAAATTTCAGACATGTATTTCCCTCCCTCCGAATGTGTCATGCGACACACAAAGGGCCAACTGATTGGCTTTTTAACATTGATATTATAAAGGCTAAAGGCAGAATTGTCAATAATTAGTTTGCAGTCTTAAGAATCAAATTGACGATTTTATTCTTGACCACAATAGTCTTGACAAGCTGCATCCCCTGCATGAGGCGCTGGATCTTTTCATCGGCGCAGGCGGTGGCGACAATGGTAGCCTCGTCGGCATCATTCGCGACCTTGATGGTGGTCTTGAGCTTACCGTTTACCTGGACTGCCATCTCATGTTCGGCGTCAATGGTCTTGGACTCATCGTACACGGGCCAGTCGGACTGCATGGCCATCTTGCCGTACTTCGCGGCAAAGCCGGTCTGCTCCCACATTTCCTCGGCAATATGAGGGGCAAAGGGAGAGAGAAGCTTGATGAGATACTCGATATCGCCGGTGGTGAGGCCGTTGGAGTAGAAGGTATTGACAAGGCTCATCAGCGCCGCGATGGCGGTATTCATCTTGAGATTGTCAATGTCGTCGCCGACTTTTTTGACGGTCTTGTGGATGACTGACTCGTTTGCCTTAGAAACGTCGCCGTCCTTCACTATATCAAGCAGACCCCAGCAACGGTCGAGGAAGCGTTTACAGCCCTTGACGGCCTCGTCGGACCAGGGGACGGCTTTTTCAAAGTCGCCGATAAACATGATATAGGTGCGCAGAGTGTCCGCGCCGTAGGCCTTAACAACATCATCGGGATTGACGACGTTACCGAGAGACTTGGACATCTTGACGATCTGCTGGTCGGCCATGTCGCCGTATTTCTCGCGCAGATATGCCCTTGCGCCCTTCTCACTGCCATACTCGCTGACAAGTCGCTCCTGCTCCTCCTTGGGGAGATTCGCGAAGTTGTGCGGATTCTGTCCGAGTATCATGCCGTGGCTCGTACGCTTGGCATAGGGCTCGGGAGTGTGGGCAACGCCGATATCGTACAGGAACTTGTGCCAGAAGCGGCTGTAGAGCAGATGCAGAGTGGTGTGCTCCATACCGCCGTTATACCAGTCAACAGGCCCCCAGTAGTTCTCGGCGTCCTTGCTGACAAGCTCCTTGTCGTTGTGCGGATCCATGTAGCGCAGGAAATACCAGCTCGAACCGGCCCAGTTGGGCATGGTATCGGTCTCGTGCTGGGCGGGGCCGCCGCACTTGGGGCAGGTACAGTTGACCCAGTCGGTCATTGCCGCAAGGGGGCTTTCTCCGTTGTCGGTGGGCTGATAGCTCTCGACATCGGGGAGGAGCAGAGGAAGGTCCTTTTCATCCATGGGAACCCAGCCGCACTTCGGGCAGTTGATGACAGGGATAGGCTCACCCCAGTATCTCTGACGGGAGAAGACCCAGTCGCGGAGCTTGTAGTTTACCTTTTCGACGCCTATCCCCTGCTCGACAACATACTTCTTCATGGCGGGGATGGCCTCCTTGACGGTCATGCCGTTGAGGAAGCCGGAGTTGACCATGACGGCGCTGTCGTCCTTTGCGACAAAGGCTTCTTTGGTAATATCTCCGCCGCTGACGACCTCGATGATGGGCAGGCCGAATTTTGTGGCAAACTCCCAGTCACGCTGGTCGTGACCGGGAACACCCATAACAATGCCCGTGCCGTAGCCCATGAGGACGTAATCGGAAACGTACATGGGGACAAGCTTGCCGGTGACGGGGTTGGTGACCTCGACGCCCTTGAGACATACACCGGTCTTTTCCTTATTAAGCTCGCCGCGTTCAAAGTCGGACTTCTTTGCGGCATCCGCACGGTATGCCTCGACCTCGTCCCAGTTCTCTATCTTATCCTTCCACTCGGTAAGATAGGGGTGCTCCGGTGAAATGACAACATAGCTCACGCCGAAAAGCGTATCGGCACGGGTGGTGTAAACGGTTATGTCGTCCGGCATATTGGTTTTAAAGGTAATCTCCGCGCCGGTGGAGCGGCCGATCCAGTTTCTCTGCTGGGTCTTGACGCGCTCGATATAATCCAGATCGTCAAGGTCGTCAAGAAGCCTCTCGGCGTACTTGGTGATAGCCAGCATCCACTGGCTCTTTTCCTTTTTAATGACCTGGCCGCCGCAACGCTCGCAGACGCCGTTGACGACCTCTTCGTTGGCAAGGACTATCTTGCAGTCGGTGCACCAGTTGACGGGGATGCTGGTCTTGTAGGCAAGCCCTTTCTTGAACATCTGGAGGAATATCCACTGTGTCCACTTGAAGTAATCGGGGTCTGTGGTTGAGAAGCAACGATCCCAGTCAAAGCCGTAGCCCAGCATCTTGAGCTGGTCGGAAAAGCGCTTGACATTGTGCGCGGTAACGTCCGCAGGACGCATATGGTGCTGTATCGCATAGCGCTCCGTGGGCAGGCCGAAGGCGTCGTACCCGATGGGATAAAGGACGTTATAGCCCTGCATTCTCTTTTTACGGGTCACGATGTCGATGGCTGTGTAGGGTCTGGGATGGCCGACATGGAGCCCGTCCCCGGAGGGATACGGGAATTCGATAAGCCCGTAGAACTTGGGCTTGTCGCTGTTATTGTCCGCGGCGTAGGGCTTGGTCTCCTCCCAGCGCTGTTGCCATTTCTTTTCAATAGCCGAAAAATCGTATTTCATTATTCTGTCCCTTTCAAAATTCTAAAATTCAGTCCGTTCTGCCCCTGTAATCAGGGGCGCGGAAGGGATGAGAAATCAACGACCTTTTCACTCTGCTCAGGCATGGGCAGGCTCGCCGGATCGACTACCTCGGAGTCGCTCCACAGACGTTCGAGATTATAGAATTTGCGCGCCTCGTCGGTGAAAACATGGACGATGACACTGCCGAAATCCATCAGCACCCAGATGTCCGAGCGCAGACCCTCGCGGCGGATGAGGTTTTCCCCTGCCTCCGCAAGCTTTCTGTCCACCTCGTCCACAAGCGCCTTGACATGGGGCGCGGAGGTGCCACTGCATATCACGAAGTAATCCGCAAGCACGGTCTGCTCTGCGGTTTTGAGGACGGTAACGTCCCGGGCCTTCTTGTCGTCCAGCGCCATCGCGGCGATGGCTGCTATTTCAGCGGGAGTAAGCATATGTTATTCCTCCTTAGAATTGTACCAGATGTATGCCTCGACAGAGTTCATGTGAGGCTCGATGTTCTGCCGACGGATATGCTCAAGGCTCAACTCCAGCGCAAGTGCCATAGCGCCGTCGATATCCTCCAGACAAAGGGCGCGAAGCCTGTCAATGCCGTCAAAGCTCCTCGTCGGCTCGGTCATATCCGCAAGGTAGATTATCTTTTCAAGAAGTGTCATGTCCGGCTTCCCGGTGGTATGCCAGCGTATCGCCTCATACACCGCGTCCGGAACGCCGAACCTGTCGCGCGCGAACGCGGCCCCGGTCAGCGCGTGGAGGAGCTGAGGGCATCTCAGCTCTGTTTCGTCGGGAATAATACCATATTTGCGACACAATATCAACTGTTCGTCGAATTTTTGTTTCTTGGTTATATCGTGGAGTATCCCGGCCTCCGCCGCAGTTTCCAGATCCTCGCCCCAACGCCGGGCAAGCATCACGGCCTCGCTCTCACAGCCCGTAACATGAGCTATGCGGCCGGGCTTTATAAGCTCCATCGCCTGCGCACGAAGCCAGCGCAGCTCCGGCTGAGCCTCGTACAGTCGGCGGCGGATTATCTCGGCGTAGACATCTCCCGCAAGCATATCCGCCCCCTGCCGAAAACGCAATCGGTGACGGATATCGCGCGAGCTCATTGAAACAGGAACGTGCTCTATGAGTCTTACTTTAGCGCCGCAGTCGCGGCGGAGATGCTCACAGCGGCTCTCCGTTTCCTCGTCGCCCTCCTCACGGGACAGCACCGCAAGGGTGCAGTTTTCGAGAATGTAGCCGGCTCTGTACCAGTCCTCAAGCCCGGAAAGCAGATCGGCGCCGAGAACAAGCGTTATCTCATCATCGGGGCATAGCCGCCGCAGTTGCTCCACGGTCTCGGCCGTATAGCTCATGCCGCCACGGGCAAGCTCAATATCCGACACCTCTGCCCCGTCTACATCGCGAAAGGCAAGTTTACATAACTCAAACCTGTCCTCCGGCGAAATACTCTCCTGCTCCTCCTGCTTATGCGTCGTGATGTTGCATGGGATTACAAGAAATCTGTCCGGGTGAAGCTGCTCCGCGACAGCCCGCGCCGCCTCTATATGCCCTAAGTGCGGCGGGTTGAAGCTTCCGCCGTAAATGGCGATATCCATTATTTCTTTTTGTCCTTCACGAGAACTATTTTAGGCTCCTTGTTATTGCGCTTATACAGCACGAACTTGGTTCCGATGACCTGCACCTGCTCCGCGCCGCAAGCCTCGGCAAGAGCGTCACACGCCTCGCGTGCGGTGAGCATGGAGTTTTCGAGCACCTTGCCCTTTACAAGCTCTCTCGCCTTGAGCGCCGCGCTGACGGAGGAGATGAGATTTTCGTTTATGCCGCCCTTGCCCACCTGAATTATCGTGTCCTCGCTCATGGCAAGACCCCTGAGCTGGGCGCGCTGTTTACTTGTTATCGCCATAGTATTTTTCCAGTTCCTTTCTGAACTTTTTGAGAGCATTTGCTCTGTGTGAAATGCGGTTTTTTATTTCCGGGCCGAGCACGGCCATGCTGTGCTCGAAGCCGTCGGGGAGGAATACCGGGTCATAGCCGAAGCCGCCTTCGCCGTCAGGCTCGGTCAGAATGACACCGTGTACCTCTCCGTCGGTGCGGATAATGTCGCCATTGGGGAAAATACAGCAGATGGAGGTGACGAACTTCGCCCTTCTGTCCTCAACACCCTCAAGCTTTGAGAGAAGGTACATATATTTTTCCCTGTCCGTGGCGTCGTGTCCGCCGGGTGCGTAACGGGCTGAATATATGCCCGGCTCACCGTTGAGCGCGTCTACCATCAATCCCGAGTCGTCTGCCACGGTTATTTCGCCCACGGCGTCGGCAACGGCTCTTGCCTTGAGATATGCGTTCTCGGCAAAGGTCGTGCCATTCTCGTCCACTTCAAAGTTACATCCCGCCTCGCTCTGCGACAGGAGCTCCACGTCCATATCGGCAAGGATGGCTTTCAGCTCCGCGAGCTTCTTTTTATTATTACCTGCAAGTATTATTTTCATTTGAACAGTGCCTCAATAAAAGTGGTGGGGTCAAACGGAATAAGGTCATCCATGCCCTCGCCCACGCCTACATATTTGACAGGAAGCCCCAGCTCGCTCGCAATGGCGAAAACGATGCCTCCCTTGGCCGTGCCGTCAAGCTTCGTGAGAACGATGCCGGTGAGTCCGGAGGTCTCAAGAAACTGCTTTGCCTGAATAAGACCGTTCTGGCCGGTCGTAGCGTCGAGTACCATGAGCGTCTCAACATCCGCCTCGGGGAGCTCGCGGTCTATGATGTGGCGTATCTTGTTGAGCTCATTCATGAGATTCTGCTTGTTGTGGAGACGTCCCGCGGTGTCGATAATGACCACGTCCGTGCCCCTCGCCTTTGCGGCACAGAGGCCATCGAACACCACGGCAGCGGGATCGCTGCCCTCCTCGTGACGGACGATCTCGGCCTCGGAGCGTTCCGCCCATATTGAAAGCTGCTCGGCCGCCGCCGCACGGAAAGTATCACCGGCACAGAGGAGAACCTTCTTCCCCTCGTTTCCGAGCTGGCGTGCAAGCTTGCCGATGGTGGTGGTCTTGCCCACGCCGTTCACACCAACCATGAGTATGACAGACGGCTTTGTCGTAAGCTTCAGTTCGGGGTCGCCCACCTTCAGGAGCTTCGAGAGTATCTCGACAAGTCCCGCTCTGGCCTCGTCACCCCTGCGGAAGCGGCGCTCCCATGTCATTTTCTTCATGGCCATTACTACCTTTTCGGCGGTGGCCGCGCCGACATCGGAGACTACCAGCAGTTCCTCAAGGTCGTCGTAAAAATCGTCGCTGTCCGGCGCGTAGTCCTGAAAGAGCTCCTCAAGCTCCGCAAGATTACTCCTTGTTCTGGTCAGTCCTGAAAAAATTTTGTCAAAAAAGCCCATTGTTTACTCCTCTATCGTTTTCTGTGCATTCTCAAGATCAAGCTCGATAACAGTGGAAACGCCCTTTTCCTGCATGGTCACGCCGTAGAGCATATCGGCCTCCTCCATGGTGCCGCGCCGGTGCGTGATGACGAGGAACTGCGTTTTCTCCGACATCCTGCGCATATACGCGGCAAAACGTTCGACGTTCGCCTCGTCAAGCGCGGCCTCAATTTCGTCCATTACGCAAAACGGCGTGGGGCGCACCTTAAGAATGGCAAAATACAGGGCGATCGCCACGAATGCCATCTCTCCGCCTGAGAGCAGACTGATGGTCGAAACAGCCTTGCCGGGCGGCTGAACCTTTATATCTATACCGCAGTTGAGCACATCCTTTTCGTCCTCAAGAACCAGTGCCGCCTTGCCGCCGCCGAACAGCTCAAGGAAGGTCTGGCGGAAGCTCTCGTCTATCTGATTGAAGCGCTCAACGAAAACGGCCTTCATTTCCTCTGTGATATCCCGTATTATGTCAACCAGTTCCGTCTTTGCCTTTTCTACATCGTCTCTTTGTCCGGTGAGGAATTCATAGCGTGAGTTGACGCGCTCGTATTCGTCGATGGCACCGATATTGGGAGTGCCGAGTGAGCTGATTTCCTTTCTCAGCTCGGATATGGCGCGGTTCGTCTTCTGGAGGTTTTCAACCGGTCGGCGAATGGCGTTCGCCGCGGTGTGCCCAAGCTCGTAGTTATCCCAGAGCTTGTCCATTATCTGTCTCTCCTCCATATCTGAGGCACTTTTTTTCTGTTCGATACGGGCAACAAGGCGTTCGAGCTCGTTGATCTCGGAGTTGAGCTGTTGGGTGTCCTTCTGCGCTTTTGAGCGTCTGCCCTCAAGCTCAAGCTTGCTCCGGCCGATACGGGATATTTCATCCTTCGCGGACTGCACCTCAGCGGCAAGGGCTTTACGCTCCTCTTCCTTTTCGGCTATGCGGGCGTTGAAGCCTTCAATTTGACGTTCTGCCGCGCTGACGGCGTTTTTGCGCGTCTCGCTGTCGCCGGAAATGCCGTCCAGCAACAGCTTCAGCTGCTCGCCGGAGGCCGCCGTCGCCCTGTTCTCAGCTTCAAGCGAGGATATGTCACTGCGCAGCGAGGACTGCTCCTCAAGCGCCATGTCGTACTGATAACGCACGGAGGCGAGGTTGGTCTTTGCACGCTCAAGCTCCGCGGCACAGCTCTTTTCGTTTTCCGCAAGCCTGACACGCTTCTTTTTCAGCGACTCAAGCTCGTTTGCCCGTGAGAGTATGCCGCTTCCCTTTGCGTTGCTGCCGCCTGTCATGGAGCCGCCGGCGTTTATAAGCTGGCCGTCCAGCGTGACGATACGCAAACGGTTCCCGTTCGCCTTTGAGATACGGACGGCGTCGGCAAGCGTCTCCGCGATCACGGTGCGTCCGAGGAGATTTGCGAAAATCTGTCTGTAGCGCTCGTCGAATTTCACAAGGTCGAACGCCACGCCCACGAAGCCCGGATCCCGCTCCGGTGCATCGGTCATGACGTTGCCCCTGATCGTGTCGATGGGCAGGAACGTAGCCCTGCCTGCGTCCATGCGCTTTAGCATTTCGATGGCACTGCGGCCGTCATTCTGAGTATCGACGATGATATTCTGCGCCGCCGCGCCGAGTGCGGTCTCGATGGCAATGGCACATTCGTCATCCGCCTTGACAAGGTTCGCGACCGGGCCATGAACGCCCCTGATATTCCCCCTCGCGGACTCTCGCATAACGGTCTTGACCGCGCGGGAGAAGCCGTCGAAGTCCTTCTCCATCTCGGTGAGCATACTTATGCGGCTGTCCATGCTCCTTGCGTCAACGGCAAGCCTTGTGGCTTTTTCGCTGATGTCTGCAAGGGCATCCTCACGGCTTTTTATTTTCATGCGGCAGCCGTCAAGAACGTTGCCGTTTTTGGTATTCTCGGCGTACAGCGTCTCAAGACGTTCGTTGATTTCGGCAATGCGTCGTGCGCCCTCATCCATGCGCGCCCTTATCTCGGCAGCGCGGCTTTCCTGCTCGGCGATGTCGGACTGCATACGCTCCATGCTTTTGCGGCTAGACTCCACGTTTGCGCGGAGGACGGCGGTAGCGGCCTCACACTCGGATGCCCTGGCTTCGGCGTCGGAAAGGCGCTCTCTCGCCTGTTCGATCTCGACATCCTTGCGGTGCATACGCTCGGTAATGCTGTCGGTGGAGGCGTATAGTGCCTCAAGCTCAGCTTTGGCCCTGTCAAGGCTGTCCCTTGCCTGCGTGAACTCCTGATTCACCGCGTCTGCCTGAGCATGGAGCCTGTCTAACGTCTCCATCCACGCGGAGACCTCAAGCACCTTTAGCTCGTCACGCAGGGAAAGATAACGCTTCGCCACGCGCGACTGCTCCCTGAGGGGTCCGACCTGCATTTCAAGCTCGTCTATTTTGTCGTTTATACGGAGGAGATTTTCCTCGGTCTTTTCAAGCTTACGCTCGGCCTCCTCCTTGCGGTAGCGGTAGCGGGAGATGCCCGCCGCTTCCTCAAACACCTCGCGGCGGTCGGTGCTTTTGTTTGAAACTATCTCGGCTATCCGTCCCTGGCCTATGATGGAATAGCCGTCGCGTCCGAGACCGGTGTCCATGAGAAGGCTGTTTATATCCTTCAGTCTGACGTTCTCGCGGTTTATGAAGTATTCGCTCTCACCACTGCGGTAGTAGCGGCGGGTGAGCGTTACCTCACTGCTGTCAAGGTCGAAAATATGGGCGGAGTTATCAAGTATGAGAGAAACCTGAGCGAAACCCAGCGGACTGCGCTTTGCGGTGCCGCCGAATATAACGTCCTCCATTTTCGAGCCGCGAAGGCTCTTTGTCCTCTGCTCGCCCATAACCCACATAACAGCGTCTGAAATGTTGGATTTTCCCGAGCCGTTCGGGCCGACTATCGCCGTTATATCCTTTTCAAAGGTAAGCCGGGTCTTGTCCGCGAAGGACTTAAACCCCTGAATTTCCAGCGCTTTAAGGTACATGTATCGTTCTCTTTCGAAAAAAATTATATCGTGGTATTATATCACGCAAAGCCCATCATTTCAAGAATAATGTTGACAGCAAAACGCAGTTCTAAATTGCAACATAAAGATTCCACAAAGTTAGGCAACAGATAATTGCTGG
>CAZPLL010000050.1:0-13220 GCA_964587485.1 uncultured Oscillospiraceae bacterium
TGCTGAAAGCACTGTTTGAGGCATTGAAAATTCCGGCTATCGCTGTGACCTTGCAGGGCGTTTTAAGCGGAAATCTGACAATACAGCACATTCTGCTGTCCTTTGGTATTATGCTGTTTAGCATCGCAGGCAATGCCTTCGCAAATTATCGCTCCACGATGCTCCAATGTGAGGCGGGCTACGGCACCTGTGCCGACAAGCGCATTGAGATTGCCGAGCATTTGAAGTATCTCCCTATGGGCTACTTCAACCAAAACAGCCTTGGCTATATTACTTCTGTGGCTACCAACAGTATGGAAGCGCTGGCGGATGTGGCGACCCGTGTTGTCATGATGGTAACGCAGGGCATTTTGACTACGGCTGTTGTCGTGCTGATGATCTGTGCCTTTGATCTGCGGATTGGCGGCATTGCTATTGCGGGTGTCCTGCTTTTCTTTGCTGTCAACAGCTACTTGCAGAAGAAAGCCAAAGAAATTGCACCGATAAAGGACGCTTCTGACCGTAGTTTGGTGGAAAAGGTGCTGGAGTACATCCAGGGCATTGCAGAGGTCAAAGCCTACAATCTGACCGGCGAAAAGAGCAAGGCACTGAATCAGGCCATCGATGAAAACACAGCGGCAAACATCAAATCGGAGATCACCTTTGTTCCTGTCATGTTCCTGCAAAGCCTTGTTGCAAAGCTCATCGGTGTCGTGATCGCAGGTGCGTCCGTTGCATTTTATTTGAACGGCAGTATGGAACTGCTGAACGCCGTGGTCATGGTCATTGCAGCCTTTATCCTGTTTGGCGCACTGGACAGCGCAGGCAGTTATTCGGCACTGCTGCGAAACGTTGATCTGAATGTGAGCAAGGCAAATTCTGTGCTGGAACTGCCCACCATGGACATCGACGGAAGAAACATCACCCCGACAAGCTACGACCTAGATGCAGAAAATGTTTCGTTTTCTTATGACAAGAAAACGATCATCGACGGCATTTCCGTACATATCCCTGAGAAAACCACCACTGCTATTGTCGGTCCCTCCGGCGGCGGCAAGACGACCCTTTGCCATCTGCTCTCCCGATTCTGGGATGTGGACAAGGGCTGCGTGAAGCTGGGCGGTGTGGATGTGAAGGAATACAGCATGGACAGCCTGATGAAAAATTTCAGCTTTGTGTTCCAGAGCGTCTATCTCTTCCGGGATACCATTGCCAACAACATCCGCTTCGGTCAGCCGGACGCGCCGATGGAAAAGGTTATTGAGGCCGCCAAGAAAGCCTGTTGTCACGATTTCATAATGGCGTTGCCCGATGGCTATGAAACCGTTATCGGCGAGGGAGGAGCAAACCTTTCAGGTGGCGAAAAGCAACGCATTTCCATCGCCCGTGCCATCATGAAGGATGCGCCCATTATCATTCTGGACGAGGCGACCGCCAATGTAGACCCGGAAAGCGAGCAGGAACTCACCGCTGCTATCGAAGCCCTGACGAAAGAAAAAACCATCATCATGATCGCCCACCGCCTGAAAACCGTCCGTCACGCCGATAATATTCTCGTAATCAATGACGGCAAGATCGTCCAGAGCGGTAGCCATGAACAGCTCATGGAGCAGGGCGGAATCTACCGCCGCTTTGTAGAGTCCAGAGAACTGGCAGTTGGGTGGAAGGTATAAGCACTTCACGGTAAATATATGAAAAAAGGCGGCGTTACTGTCCTCCCTGTGAGGGAAGTAACGCCGCCTTTTTGTTGCTTACAGTTATCGTTGCCCCAGCGCATGAAATAAGGTCGCCCTAAAAGCCCGTGGGGCTGTTCGAACTATAATGCGCTGACGAGGTAAACCTATATTGCATTGAATATCGCCCCGGAGAAAAACTATCGCTGACCGGATTCAGTTATATCAGAGCCGCCCCGCAGTCAGCTATCATATTCCGTGGCGAAGCAGATATCGCTCAGGCAGTCGGCGAGGCCGGTGAGCACAGCCTGCACACTTATATCCTCCGCGCCCGTCAGCCCCCTCAGCTCGACAGGGCCGTTTTTCTTTATCGACGCACGCACCGACGTGCCGTGGCCGAGACGACTTTCGAGCAGGAGCGTCCCGCCGTGATGCCCGGCCGCCGCCAGCGCCGCGCTCAGTCCGAAGCCGGAGCCCCGCCCCATCTCGCTGAGCTCAAAGCCGTAGCGATAGCGCTCGAACACCTTCGGCAGCAGCTCCGGGGGCATACCGCACCCGTCATCCGAGACGGACAGCACCGCCGTGTCCCCGATATCCAGCAGGTTTATCGTTATCCTGCTGTGGCCGTGCGCGTGGAGTATGCAGTTGGAGACAAGATTTTCCAAAAGCAGCTCCGCAACCGACGGGTCGCCGCACACCGGCAGGCTCCCCTCATAGCCGAAGCGGATATCCTCCCCACTCATGAGTGTACCCGCGGTTTGCACGAAGCTGCTGCAGAGCGCCGCGAGGTCGAACATCTGCGGCACGTTTATCAGCCCGCCCCGGTTGGCGTCGCGTATGGCGGAGATGTTGCGCACCAGCCGCAGGAGCTTGTAATAGCTGTGCGTGACGCCGTTGACGCAGGCAGTGAGCTCCCCGCCCGTGCTCTCCGCAAGCTCGCGCATACGCTCGGCGGCGACGCTCAGCCCGGAGAGAGTGTTGCGCAGGGAGTATAGAAACGCGTCGTTCAGATACTCCGCGGCGCTCTCCTGCGGAGAGAAGAAATAGACGTGCCCGTCCTCCATCGGCGAGACGCGCAGGACGTAGGACTTTCCGCACAGCCGCACTCCCGAGACGAACGCGCCTGCCTGCGCCTCGGCAATGTCCGCGCCGAAGCTCTCCCGTACCGTCCGCCCGACACAGTCGGCGCCGAGCACCGTACAGGCGCAGGGATTGGCATAGCGTATCCTGCCGCGACACACGAGAACGGCCGGTTCGTTCGTAAGAGCAAGTATCTCGGATGGACTTTTGACCATGCTGAAGCGCTCCTTTTTCATTTTAATAACATCTACAATGAACGGAAAACGGCGTTGACCGGCCGACGCCGAAGCCCCGACCGCGATAAATCAAACCGTTGCCCACACAGTATAATAAAGAATATCAAAGATTGTCAAGCAGAAGAATATCAGGAGCCGTAAATATAAGCATTGGAGGAGTATCCGAACCCGTTTTTAAGCGGACAAAACCGCCGCAGGCTTCGTTTTGCTCACTCACAAGGCGACAGACTTCCTCAATCGAAAAGCTTCCCCTGCGACGCTTCTCTCTCGCTTATGAAACGTTTTCCAACTTCCTACCTCGTGAGTGCGGCGGTGGAAGATGCGGGAGAGAATGAAGGTAACTGTTTCTCTGCGCATTTATTGACCGATACAGCCGCTTTCGGTATTTGGAAGTATTCAGGGAAAAGAACACCTATACATCTACCGTGCTTCCAAAGCGTGAGGTCAGGGAATCTCCCCTCTCCCGGCGATCACATCCGCGCAGACAATTATTGCGATACTGTGGAATAAAAACAATGCAAGGTTGATTTTCAAAACAAATGTGATATACTGAAAGGCAAGCTGTACCGGGGCTGACGGTTTGATTTGTCTGACCCATTTCCCTCGCATTTTTTGGTATGGTAAAACATGTGTCAGGTGAGGTGTGTGCCTGCATTTACCCGAAACGGAGAAATTCGATGAATATTGATATTGATACTAAATTTATCTGCCTTTTGGGGAGCCCGCTGGCACAGTCTTTTTCATCGGAGCTTCAGAATAATGCGTACAAATGCGCAGGGCTGAACATGCTCTACTATTATAATGAGGTGGACAACAGCCATCTTCGCGACGTGGTGAACGGACTGCGGCATATGCCGTTTGCGGGCTTCGCCGTTACTAAGCCGTGCAAGGTGGAGGTAATGAAGTATCTCGACGGCTATGATCCGCTATGCGAAAAAATGGGTGCGTCCAACACGGTCGTCAAGACTCCCGATGGCAGGCTAATCGGCTATAATACCGATGGCCTGGGCTTTTACCGCTCCTTCACCGAGGAGAGCGGACTCGACATCGCGGAGACGGTTTTTTTCTGCTTCGGTGCGGGTGGTGCGGCACGGGCAATGTGCTGTGTACTTGCCGACCACGGAGCAAAGAAAATATACATCAGCTCCGCGAGCGGAGTGAGTGCCGAGCGTCTTGCCGGGGAAATAAACAATGGCTTTTCGCCCTGCGCCGAGGCAATAGCACCGGGAGAATACGGGAGCGTGATCGCGGAGTGTGGGGTCGTCATGAACGCGACCGGCCTCGGCATGGGTAACAGCATTGGAAAATCACCCATGGATAAGCGCTTTATCGTACCGGGGACACTCTACTACGACGCTTGCTATAACCCCGGGAAGACCCGATTTCTTGCGGACGCGGAGGAAAAAGGATGTCGTATCGTCAACGGCATCGGTATGCTCCTTTATCAGGCCGTGGCGCAGATTGAGCTCTGGACGGGCATCAAAGCTTCGGTTGAGGAGATGCGCGCCGATTTGACGAGAATAATTTCCGAAAGGCAATAGAATGAGAAAGTACAGAGTCCTGACATGGCTTGACGAGCATTTTGAGGAAACGCTCCTGGTGCTTCTGCTCGTTGTGATTTTCTTCGTCAGCCTCATTCAGGTGATAGTCAGAAATCTCACGTTTATCCCCTCACTCAAGTGGGCGGAGGAATTCTGCCGTTTCGCGTGGATATGGAGCACGTTCCTTTCACTGCCATACACTATAAAGAAGGGCAGTATGCTGAGAGTGACAGTTCTGCGTGATCTCCTGGGGGAGAGCGCGCAAAGGTGGCTCGACCTTGCGGTAAACCTTATTACCGGCGCGGCGATGGGCGTTCTCTGTGTTCATTCCGTTTCGGTCATACGAAAAATATATCTGAGCGCGGAGCTCTCTCCGGCAATGGTGTGGCCGATGTGGGCGGTCTATTCTGTGATTTTCGCGGGCTTTTTTCTCGGGGCACTGCGCGCCATGGAGAGAATTGTTTGCACACTCGGTGAATTGACCGCCGACAGACTGAGCAGAAAGGCAGGGAAGTGACCTATGGCCGCTGTACTGATGTTGACGGTTTTTCTCGTCTGCATTTTTCTGACCGTTCCCATCGGCGTGGGCATGATCATCGGTGCTGTCGCGCCCGTCGCCGTGATGGGACAGGGTGGCTCAATAGAGCAGATGATCAACAACACCTTCTCCGGCGCAAACTCAACACCGATCCTTGCGATACCGCTCTTTATCCTTGCCGGTATACTCATGGCAGAGGGAGGAATATCCGAACGGCTATTCAACTTTTTCGCATACTTTGTCGGTAGATTTCGTGGCGGAGTGCCCTGCGCGGCAATTATCACCTGCCTTTTTTACGGAGCAATATCCGGTTCGGGCCCGGCGACCACGGCGGCTGTCGGCACAATGGTCATCCCGTTTCTGACCGAACTGGGCTATGATAAAAAATGGAGTGCCGGACTCGTATCCGTTGCGGGCGGACTCGGCGTTATTATCCCGCCGTCGATACCCTTTGTCCTGTACGCGCTGGCCACTGGTGTCTCGACGGGTGAGCTTTTTGTCGGCGGCATAATCCCCGGCGTACTTATTGCCGTTTTTCTCATGATATACGCTGTCATTTACTGCTCACGGCGGGGGGAGGACAGAGCGCGTATAGACGCGAAGCTTGAACGGCTTTATGAGAAGGGCTTTGCCGCACTGCTTCGGGAGAGCTTCTGGGCGCTTCTGTGCCCGGTTATTGTTCTCGGAGGTATCTACTCTGGACTCTTTACTCCGACCGAGGCGGCCACGGTATCAGTGCTTTACGCCCTTGTTGTGTCGATTTTCGTTTACAGATCCGTCTCCCTGAGGGACATTCCGCGCCTGCTTGTGAACGCGGTGGAGACCTACGCGCCCCTTGCGTTCGTGCTGGCCTTCGCTACGGCCTTTGGTCGGGTGCTGTCGCTGATACGGGTGACAAAGGCCGTGGAAGCCTTTATTCTCGGCAGCTTCGGCTCGGGCGCGGCGGTGCTGTCGGCGCTCGTACTGCTGTTCCTGCTGCTTGGCATGGTCATGGATACGGGACCCGCTATAATAATACTTGCGCCTGTATTTCTGCCGGCAGTCAGGGCGCTTGGCGTCGAGGAGGTACATTTCGGCGTCGTCCTCGTCTGCTGCCTGTCTATCGGGCTTGCCACGCCGCCATTCGGTCTTGACCTTTTCGTTGCGGCGAAGCTTTCGGATGAACAGCCCATGACAATCGCAAAGAGTGCGCTGGGCTTCGTTGCGGCGTTCCTGGTGGCATTACTGCTTATAACCTACATTCCCGGGCTGAGCACGGCGCTCCTTGCCTGATATATCGAAGCTATAAAAACAGGAGAAAACCAAGAATGAAAAAGCTTCTGCCGGTCATGATATGTGTCATGCTTCTGCTTTCGCTTTGCGCCTGTGCCGACGGTGCGGAGGGGAAAACCGTTCTTATAGGCGCGGACTCCGCCGGTAGAGGTGCCGCGGGACAGCTTTTCGGTGAGCTTGTCGCGGCGAAGGCCGAGGAGCTGAGCGGGGGCAGACTGTGTATCGACTACCATCCCAACGGAGATCTCGGCGGTGATATTGACCTGCTGAGACAGGCTCAGTCCGGCGACATAGCCATAGTCATATCCCAGACGGCTCCTGTGGTATCCTTTATACCGGAGATGGCGGTGTTCGACCTCCCCATGCTTTTTTCAAAGTATGACGGAGAGACTATCGACCGTGTGCTCAACGGCGACAATGATTTTCATGACGCGATAGCCGAGGCATATGAGAGGGCGGGCTTTCACCTCCTCGGCTTTATGCAGAACGCGACCTACCGTCTCACGACCGCGAACAGGGAACTGAGGACGCTGGAGGATTTTAAGGCACTCCAGATACGCACCATGGAGAATAAAAACCACATGGCGTTCTGGACGGCCATAGGCGCGGAGCCTACACCGCTCGCGTGGGGAGAGGTTTTTCAGGCGTTGCAGACCGGTATGATCGACGCGCAGGAAAACGCGGCAGACACCTGCGTCGGCGCGAATTTTCAGGATGTTCAGAAATATCTCGCGTGTACGAACCATATTCTTTATGTAAATCAGATACTTATAAACAGTGCGGTTTTTGATTCTCTCACCGCGGAGGAGCAGGATGTGCTGGCGCGGGCAGTCAGTGAAGCTCTTGCGGAGATGGAGCCGGGGCTTGCCGCAATAGATGCTGAAAACAAGGCTGCGCTTGAGCGCGGAGGCATGACAGTTATTGAATACCCGGAGGAGTTTTTTGACGAGATCCTCGCGCTTGACGGCGTAAGGTCGCTCTATGCCGATATAAACGAAAAACAGTTGAACGGGCTTGGCAGTGTGTTGCAGGCGGAGCTTGAAAAGAACTCCCGCTCCGAAAACTGAAAACGGAGACACTCAGACATATTGCGGTTTGAGTTCTCCGTTTTATTTATACTTTCTTTGTTCACAATTATGTGTTATCATGCAGTCGGATATTAAAATACGGATATCAAGTGATGACGGAGCGACTATGCAAAAAAGGCATTATCTGCCCCCGATAGGGCATCGAATAATCAAAACCGCGGCGGCGGTGTTCGTATGTCTGCTGATACATATGCTCAGCGGCTATCGCGGCTCGCCCTCACAGGCGGCTGTAGCGGCGATCATCTGTATGCAGCCCTACGCAGACGACAGCAAATCATACGCTTTTGACCGCGTGTTCGGCACTATACTGGGCTCGGCGTGGGGCTTTGCGTATCTGCTGCTTATGCGCCTTGTCCCTCTGCTGTCGCACAGTATGGCGCTCGCGTATTTTATTATGTCCGCGTTTGTGTTGCTGTCGATATACAGCACGGTCGTAATCAGAAAGCCAACCATCGCGTCCCTTGTCGCGATAGCCTTCCTGTGCATGGTGGAGAATTTTCCTGAGGTTGACATAACTTTTCTGGAAGCGCTCGGCAGACTTATATATACCGTGATAGGCACGGCCGTCGCCGTGATCGTCAACGTCAGCCATCTCCCGCGGAGAAAGCACCCTGAAAAGCTTTTCTTTGTGCGCACAATGGATCTTACACCGGACAGGTACGCGCAGATACCCTCCTCTGTGCATATAACGCTCGACCGGCTTTTCGGCGACGGGGCGAAGATATGCCTTGTTTCCCGCTGGGCGCCGGCCTTTGTGATATCGCAGATGGGTCTGCTGGATATCAGCATACCGATGATCGTGATGGACGGCTCGGCGATGTACGACCCGCAGAATAACGGCTATCTTGAGGTCGCCGAAATACCGAAGGAAAATGCCGACAGACTTGCCGGTATCATCCTCGGCTTTGACAGCTTTTGCAGTATCTATACCGTTCACGACAACAGCCTGTGCATATACCGCTGTGGCGCTCCGAACGAGGCCGAGCGCCGGGAATACGAGATAATGAAGCGCTCCCCGTACAGAAACTATATGGAGGGCAACTACCGTGACGAGGACAAAATAGCGTTTATACGCGTCATCGACACGCCAAAGCGGATAGAGGAGCTCGCCTACCTTGTGCAGAGCGTCCTGCCGCCGGGAATGTTCCGAATGGAGCTTCGAGAGGAGGCACAGTTCCCGGATTACAGGGGGCTGTACTTCTACGACAGCGAGGCGACCGTGGCCGCGATGAAGGAGAGGGTGCTTGAGCGCATGGAGAAAAAATGCGGCGAGAAGCTTGAGCCAAAGGACATACTGCCAAAGCTCTCAAAGTATTCTCCGGAGCATGATGCAATGCTTCTTCTCGGACGACTGAAGGCGAATTATGAGCCGGTCGACCTTTTCGCGCCGTTCCGACGTATCCGCGACAAGTCGCGCACGCTATAGACTAAACCGCAAATTTGCGCTATAATGAGCACAAGGCCGCAGTAGCCTCATAACAAACCGGTAGCGGCCAATACGAAGAAAGCACGGGAAACGCCATGTCTTTGTCCTCTGTCAGGTATATATTGTTTCTCACTGCGGTGGCCGTGGTATATTTTCTGCTGCCCGCCCGTGCGCGCAGAGGCTTTCTTCTTGCCGCGTCCTATGCCTTCTACGCGATGCTCCAGCCGACGTTCTGTGTCCTTCTTGCCGCATCGACACTGATAAGCTGGCTTTGCGCACTGGGGTTTGAGCGGCACTGGCTTGGGAGAGACAGACTCTGGATATACCTCGGGGTGCTCTATCTGTTCGGCGTGCTGTTTCTGTATAAGTATCTCGATTTCTTCTGCAATACGGCGCTTTCGCTGCTGGGACGCACTGCCGATTTCCACAGCGGGTGGCTGTTGCCGGTGGGAATATCGTTCTATACATTCTCTGCTGCGTCGTATCTTTTCGACGTAAGGTCGGGCAAGCTCGCCGCCGAGAAGAATCTGACCGACTACGCGCTGTTTGTCGCGTTTTTTCCGTCGGTGCTCTCCGGCCCCATAAACCGCGCACCGAGGCTCCTGCCACAGATAAAAGATCCAAAGGCGCTTTCGTATCCCGACGTGAAAAAGGGACTCCTTCGCTTTACGACCGGCGCGGTGAAAAAGCTCGTGCTTGCCGATACCCTCGGCATATTCGTTAACGCGGTCTATGCCGACCTTCAGGCTCGCTCCGGCGGAGTGCTTGCGCTGGCGGCGGTTGCATATTCGCTTCAGATTTATTTCGATTTTTCCGGCTATACCGATATGGCTGTCGGCTCCGCGCGTATACTGGGCTATGAGCTCCCGGAGAATTTCCGCGCGCCGTACCTCGTCTGCCGGGTAAAGGATTTCTGGAAAAACTGGCATATCTCGCTGACCTCGTGGTTTCGCGACTATATATACTTCCCGCTGGGCGGCAGTCGTGTCCCCAAATGGCGCGCATATCTGAATGTCATGGTGGTGTTTGCGGTGAGCGGGCTCTGGCACGGAGCCGACGGCTCGTTCATAATATGGGGTTTCTTAAATGGGCTCTACCAGGTGATAGGCCGTATCACCGAGCCGCTGAGAATAAAGAAAAAATCCCCGTTCCTCTCCGTCGTGCGTTGCGGGATAACCTTCATTCTGATAACCGTAGCGTGGGTATTCTTCCGCGCGGACAGTACCGCCGACGCGCTGTATATAATCAGAAGTATTCTGCTCATTCCGGTCCGGGGCGCGGGAGATCTTGCGCTGCACGAATTCATCGGTATGCGTCAGCTTGCTCTTGCGGCGCTTTGCACGGCGGTGTTTACACTGGATGATCTCCATGTGGTGAGAAACGGTGAGAGTGCCCTTGCGGGGCTTGAGGATAAGAGCCTTTCATACTGGCTTACGCTTGTGTTTGCCGCCGTGTTTATCGCTGTTTTCGGTGTGTACGGAAAGGGCTTTAACGCACAGAGCTTTGTTTATTTTAATTTCTGAGAACTGCCGGAGGATTATGAAAAAACGTCAGGAAATATTTTTTATACTGCTTTCGGCTGTACTGCTTGTGGTGCTGTTGCTGGTAGCGGGCTGGGTGCTGTTGCCGAGAGATTATCAGGCAGGGATAGACTGGGCAGAGTATAAAAAGGAGCCGGAAAACAGCATTGATGTTCTCTACGTCGGCAGCTCAATGACATTCTGCGATATTGCCCCCGCAACGGTCTATGAGCACAGCGGCATTACCGGCTACGTTATAGCCGGGCCGGAGCAGACTATACCCGTGTCATATTATTACATAGCCGAGGCCTGCAGGACACAGTCACCGAAAGCGATCTTCCTTGAACTCAGCGGAATGTTTTTCACAAAATACGAGAATCACACCGCCTCAAACATCGCCTTTATGCCACGCGGCCTGAACCGACTGAAGGCGACCTTCTATGCCGCCGAGCGCGAGGATGTGCCGGGACTCATACTGCCCGTGCTTGATTATCACTCACGCTGGAACTCTGTTACGCTCGGAGAGATCATCGACAAGCTTATGGTAGACGTTGACGATACCGCGGGCTACCAGCTCCAGAGGGAAACAGAGGTACAGGGGGATGCGACCTATCGTGAGCTTTCGACCTCGTATTACGATTATTCCTTTGAATATCTCAAAATGACGGCGGATTTCTGCCGGGAAAACGGTATAGAGCTTTATCTGTTCTTTTCGCCGGCCATGAACCGTGTGCCGGAGGAACTGCGTGAAAGGCTGGAGACGGACATGGAACAGCTTGACATTGCGGGATATATCAACTTTAATACCGAGGAGAACTTTGCGGCGCTTGCCCTTGACGCGGAGCGGGACTGGGTGGACGGTCTCCACCTGAATGTATATGGTGCGAAGAAGGTTTCCGAGAATATCGCAGGGAGGCTTCTCGCCCTTGGCTATACGCCCACGGATAATCCGGACACAGAGCTTTGGCAGTGGCGTGTCGAGACGCTCAGCTAAAACATTTATAAATTATTCTTTTATTTTTATTGTCAATGTGGTAAAATTACCCGGGTGAGAGGGGAGTGAGACCGATGGCCGCAAAACAGAAGGGCGTAAAGGAAATAACCGCCAACCGCAAGGCTTTCCATGAATACTTTGTGCTTGAACGTTTTGAGGCCGGTATCGAGCTTGCGGGGACGGAGGTAAAATCCATCCGCGCGGGAGCGGTAAATCTCAAGGATTCGTTCTGCACAGTCAAAAACGGCGAGCTTTTCGTCCGCGGAATGCATATCAGCCCCTATGAACACGGCAACATTTTTAATAAGGATCCTGTTCGACCGCGTCGGCTCCTGATGCACAAGCGCGAGATAATGAAGCTCAACGCCCGCGTTATGCAGGACGGCGTGGCGCTTATCCCGCTTTCACTGTACTTCAAGGACAGCCGGGTAAAGATGGAGCTTGGACTCTGCAAGGGCAAAAAGCTCCACGACAAGCGTGACAGCGAGGCGGACAGACAGTCTAAGCGCGACATTGATCGCATTATGAAAGAGAGGTCATACGAATGAATCCTATTGTAACCATCGAAATGGAAAATGGCGGCGTTATGAAGGCGGAGCTTTATCCCGAGATCGCGCCCAATACCGTGAACAACTTTATTTCCCTCGTGAAAAAAGGCTTTTATGACGGCGTTATATTCCACCGCGTTATCTCCGGCTTCATGATTCAGGGCGGAGACCCGAAGGGCGTCGGCGTCGGCGGCCCCGGCTACACCATAAAGGGCGAGTTTTCCGCGAACGGCTTTAAGAACGAGCTCAAGCATGACCGTGGCGTTCTCTCCATGGCTCGCACCATGGCACCCAATTCCGCAGGCAGCCAGTTCTTTGTCATGCACGAGAACTCTCCCCATCTTGACGGACAGTATGCCGCCTTCGGCAAACTCACGGAGGGCTTTGATGTTCTTGACGCTATTGCCGCAGTGCGTACCGACTACAACGATAAGCCGCGCACCCCTCAGGTCATGAAGAAGGTAACTGTCGAGACCTTCGGCGTTGAGTATCCCGAGCCTGAAAAGGCGTAAGCCGGTATCATAGATATTTTTACCTGCCTGCACACCGCGCAGGGCCGTAAAAAGCTCTGCGCGTAAGAAAGAACAGAAGCCATTGATTTACCTTTTTACACGGGGATGTACTGGTTTCGACGGGGGTGCGGAGGCAGAAATAGCGGGCGGATGTGCCTGACATCCATAAAACGGGCAAACCTTTACAAATTAAAGAACAACGATAATTCTGTTCTTCTCGCTGCATAATTAGCGAGCGTTCCACCCGGGAGGACCACGGCTCGGGATGGGGCGTCGACAAGTGGTGAACGTGCGCACGCAAAGCTTTGAGCGGGCCATGTATAATGAAGCTACCGAGCCGCGCAGCGTGACGGCCTGCGGCGTGGCGAGGGAATGTAAATGACCGTCTGCGCCCGGAGAAGTTTCTGTTAAAGCGCTTTCGGACGGGGGTTCGATTCCCCCCATCTCCACCAAATGGACATTGGATGAACATCTACTTTTTCAAAGGTGGTTTAGCCGTAGAGGTTCGCTTCTGATGTCAAAACAGAAAATGAGGGTCAAGGTTGCAAAAACCATGGCCCTCACTTTTTTTAGCCGAAAAGGCGATAATACCCCCCAGTTCAACTGGGGGGTAGGAAAAGGAAACTTTAGTATATGGAAGATAAAACCTCCTGAGTTAAACTAAGAAAGGTCTGGCAACTGTGAAAGAAAACACAGGAGATTTTGTCATGAAAGATAGCGTAAAGAGTCTATCACACAGCAAATGAAGATGCAGGTATCATATTGTAAGTTGTAAAATAAAGATTCCAAAAAAGATGACTCATACTGAGAACT
>CAZPLL010000051.1:0-12911 GCA_964587485.1 uncultured Oscillospiraceae bacterium
TAGACCCTTATAGGGTCTGCTCAAACCACCGGTTCAACCGGTGGTTTTGATTTAGAGCCGGTTTTTACTTTCGCTGAAATAGCGTCTTGCGCTTTCTGCGTCAATGCGTATCTGTTCGCTCAGGGCCTCGACGCCGTCAAACTTGCGTTCGTCACGGAGAAACTCATAAAACTCGACCCTCGCGTGTCTGCCGTACAGATCACCGGAGTAATCAAGCAGATGGCTCTCGACGCTCACACACCCATCTACACTGACGGTAGGCCGTACACCGACATTTGTCACGGCAACATGACTACTTCCGTCCTCTATGCAGACCTTCGCGGCGTAAACACCATGCTTCGGGACAAGCACTCCGTCCGGGAAGAACATATTGATCGTGGGCGTGCCGAGCTTTCTTCCGAGATGATAGCCGGAACGGACAGTATCTGAAAGCGTATGCGGGTGGCCGAGGAAACGGTTTGCCTCGGAGATGTTTCCCGCGCTTATAAGCGTGCGTATATGTGTGGAACTGATGATACGTCCGTCAAGCGTTACCGCGGGTATTATGTCACAGCCTATTTCACGTTCGGCGCAATAGGCTTTCAATCTCTCTGCCGTACCCTCGCCGTGATATCCGAAGCAGAAATCATGCCCAACCACGATCCAGCCGATGTTAAGCTCGCTGATAAGTGAGTCGATGAACTCACGCCACGGCATACACATGACCTGTCTGTTGAAGTGAATAAACACAACATCGTCTATGCCGAAGACGCGGCGAATTATGTCCTCACGCCCCATACAGTCGTTGATGAGCGGTACCTCGCGCCCGAAAACAAGGTTGTCCGGGTGAACATCAAAGCTGAGCACGGAGGGCATAGCGTCGTTCTCTATCGCACGCTCTCTGGCTCTTTTGAGCAGTTCGGCATGGCCAAGGTGAACACCGTCGAAAAAGCCGAGAGCGATGGCTCTTTTTTTATCCGCCATATCTATCATACCTCAAAAAAACTTTTTACTGTCTTAAGTATACCATTCTCCGCTTTTCCGAGCATAAGAAATTCACCGGAGTTAGAATATACACGGTAAAGAGCGTCCTCTACGTTCGCTTTAACCGGAGAGCCTGTACGGATTTTTTTCTCCTGAAGGACGTTCGCGGTAAAGCTCCCGTATTGTCGGAACAAAGAATCGACCGGGAGAAGGAGCTCGTCCGCCCTCCCTTCGTCCGTCGCTCTCTGCACGTCGTCAAGAGAATATGCGTCAGCCACGGAAAACACGCCTGCCGAGGTGCGGCGCAACGCGCTCATGCATCCGCCACAGCCGAGCGCGGTACCGATATCGTGGCAGAGAGTGCGTATATAGGTTCCCTTTGAGCACTGAACATCCAACAGCCAGTCGTCTCCGTTGCGTCCCGTTATGCCAAGAGATGAGACAGTGATATGTCGCGGCTTGCGCTCGACCTCGCCGCCCTTTCGCGCGATATCATAAAGCTTTTTCCCGTTGATCTTTATCGCGGAGTACATAGGCGGTATCTGTTCAAGCTCACCGCGAAAGCCCTCCAGCACAGCTTCAAGCTCCTGTCGGGAAATACTTACGTCGTTCTCGGCAAGTACAGTGCCGGTCGTATCCTGTGTATCAGTCACAAGCCCTAAGCGCAGACCGGCGGAATAGCTTTTTGAATCCGCCTCGGCAAACTCGACCGCACGGGTGGCTCTCCCCACAAAGACGACAAGAAGCCCCGTTGCCATCGGGTCAAGCGTCCCGGAATGGCCTATCCTGCGCTCTCTCAGCATACCGCGTAGCTTAATGACCACATCGTTGCTCGTCCATCCGGACGGCTTGTCGATTAGCAGTATGCCGTTCATTTCCAGACCTCGTCAATTACGGCGAGCAACATTTCCCTGGCTTTCTCGGGTGTGCCCATAATGGTGCATCCCGCCGCCATCGAATGTCCGCCGCCGCCGAAAACCGCGCAGATGTCACTGCTGTTGACAGTCTTGTCGGAACGGAGAGACACCTTGCTGTTGCCGTCGTTCATTTCGCGTATGGTAATGTTGAGAACACTGCCCTCTGCTCTCCCGGCAAGCCCGGCAAGGTCGTCAAGGTCATCATCGGATGCGCCGGAGGTTTCGAGCATTTCGCGTGTTACGCACGCAACGGCGATCTTTCCGTCGCGGTGAAAGGTCATGGATGAGTAGATCAGTCCCTCGAGCATTAGCCGCGCGCGGGAGACCTTGCGGAAAAACACAGTGTTAACCAGCGCATTGTCCGCTCCTGCCTGCAAAAGCTCTGCCGCGGCCTTAAAGGCTGCGGAATTCGTGTTAGAATACTGAAAGCAACCTGTATCCGTGGAGACAGCGATATAGAGGAGGTCTGCCTCGTCCTTTGAGATATCGCCGTTGAGCTTTTTGATGAGCTCAAGAATAATCTCCCCACAGGCGGCCTTATCGCTCCTGACGAGCCAGCTTTTCGCGTAGAGACTGTTCGAGGAGTGATGGTCGATGCAGAGGTCTACTTCAGCGGAAAAACCGCGCGCAAGCATCTGCTCGGTCGCAACATCGACCGCAACAACATACTCCGCCTTGAAACCAGGCGGTGAAAAGAGCGGCTCCGCGTATGGCAGAAGCTTTTCCGTAATTTGATTGTTCGGATAAAGATATGCCGTTTTACCCGCGCGACGAAGCGCAAGACAGAGCGCGGCCGCACTGCCCACGGTGTCCCCGTCTGGATTAACGTGGGTTATGAGCAGGATATTATCATGCGCAAGGAGAAATCCCGCACATTCTTTAAGATTAGTTTTCTTCATCGTCTTGCCTTATATCAAGTGAATTTATCACGTCGCTGATGTGTGCGCCGTACTCAATGCTGTGGTCAATCTCGAAAACGAGCTCGGGCGTATAGCGGAGCTTCATGGAATTGCCCAGCTCACGGCGAAGCCATCCCGCGGCGGACTTGAGCCCGCGCTTAAATTCTTTTTCATCGCTCATGCCCATGACGGAGAGCCAAACCTTGGAATACCGAAGGTCGCCGGTAGTCTCAACACGGGTGACACTTATCATACCCTGCTGGACACGCGGGTCCTTAATTTCACGAATGAGCTTTGAAAGGACGAACTGTATATCGTCGTTAGTTCTTGCGAGTTTATTTGAAGACATTTTTTCCTCCGTTGCAGAAACGGGCGCTTCATGTCAAAGCGCCCGTGGTTGTGTTAAAGCTGTACCTGCTCCATGACGAAGCACTCGATAACGTCGCCGATCTTGATATCGTTGAACTTCTCCACCTGCATACCGCATTCGTAGCCGGTGGCGACCTCCTTGACATCATCCTTGAAGCGGCGCAGAGACGCAAGACTTCCCTCGTGGATAACAATATTATCACGAAGCACACGGACATCACAGCCGCGCTGTATCTTGCCGTCGGTGCAGAAGCAACCGCAGACAGTGCCGACCTTGGAGACCTTATATGTCTCGCGAACCTCGGCATGACCGATGATGACTTCCTTGAAGCGCGGGGCAAGCATACCCTTCATGGCGGCTTCGATCTCGTTTATGCAGTCGTAAATTACGCGGTACATACGCATATCGACGTTGTTGCGCGTTGCGTTGTCGCGGGCGGCATTGTCCGGGCGAACGTTAAAGCCGACTATGATCGCGCCGGAGGTCGCGGCAAGCATGACATCGGACTCATTGATGGCACCGACGGCACTGTGGATGACCTTCACTCTGACCTCGTCATTGGATATTTTCTCAAGAGAGGCCTTGACCGCCTCGGCAGAGCCCTGCACGTCGGCCTTGACAATGATGTTGAGAGTCTTCATCTCGCCCGCCTGTATCTGGCTGAAGATGTCCTCAAGGCTGACCTTCTTCGCGCCGCCCAGTGCGCTGTTCTGCATCTGGATACGGCGCTCCTCGGCAAGCTCTCTCGCCATGCGCTCGTCGGCGACGGCATTAAAGGTATCGCCCGCGCTGGGAACCTCGGACATACCGGATATCTCAACGGGAGTAGAGGGACCCGCCTCGGTGACGCGCTGCCCCTTATCGTTTATCATGGTGCGGACACGGCCGACGCAGGTACCGGCAATGATAATATCGCCGACTCTGAGCGTACCGTTCTGGACGAGAACGGTCATGATGGGGCCGCGGCCCTTGTCAAGACGCGCTTCAATAACGGCGCCCTTTGCCGCGCGGTTGGGGTTCGCCTTGAGCTCCTGAACCTCGGCCAAAATGACCAGATTTTCAAGGAGGTTATCAATGCCCATACCGGTTTTCGCGGAGATGGGGCAGATTATGGTGTCGCCACCCCAGTCCTCGCTGACGAGATCATACTCGGTAAGCTGCTGCTTAATACGCTCGGGATTTGCCCCGACGGTATCCATTTTGTTTATCGCGACGACTATCGGGATGCCTGCGGCCTTTGCATGGTTGATGCTCTCTATCGTCTGGGGCATTATGCCGTCATCCGCCGCAACAACAAGGATTGCAATATCCGTAACCATCGCGCCACGCGCACGCATGGAGGTGAACGCCTCATGTCCCGGAGTGTCAAGGAAGGTTATGGGACTGCCGTTTATCTCCACGGTATATGCGCCGATATGCTGGGTAATACCTCCGGCCTCACCCGAAGCAACATTTGCTTTACGGATGTAGTCGAGCGTAGAGGTCTTGCCGTGGTCAACGTGACCCATGACGACGACAACGGGTGCTCTGGGGCAGAGATCCTCTTCCTTATCCTCGTGATCGTCGATGAGACGCTCCTCGACGGTGACAATGACTTCCTTTTCGACCTTACAGCCAAGCTCCATTGCGACCAGTGCCGCGGTATCGTAGTCGATAATGTCGGACACGGATGCAAAAACGCCAAGCTTGAAGAGCTGTTTTACAACCTCTGCCGCGGTCTTTTTCATGCGTGAGGCAAGCTCCCCCACGCCGATCTCGTCGGGGATCTCGACCTTGAGCTGCTGCTTCTTAGCGATCTCGAGTTGAAGTCTGTTCATCTTGTCGCGCTCCTCCTGACGGCGCTTTGCGGAGGCCGCCTGCTGGTTGGTGCGCTGTTTCGCCTTGCTGGTTATCTTCTCCTTGCTGGTGCGGTGAAGATTGCCCTCCTTGCGGGCACCTGCAAGGTTCTCGAATTTCTCATCATATTTTGCGATATTGACAGCCGCACCGCCGCGTGTGTCGACGACTCTCTTCTCCGCGACCTGACGGGGAGTGTGAGGCTTGTTGGGCTTTTCGGCCTTCGGCTCCTCCGTGCGTGCGGGCTCGGCAGGGCGGGGCTGTTCATTATCGGCAGTCTTGGATGCCTTGTCGCCTTTGGCCGTCTTCTTGTCCGCGTCGGAGGGCTTCTTTGCGGTCTTTTCCGCAACGGGCTCGGCAGGCTTCACATTGAATATCTCCTCAAGGCTTGCGACCTGATTATGTTGGGTCATGTACTCAAATATGACATCCAGCTCATTGGTCTCCAAAACCTGCATATGGTTCTTCGGAGGTGCAACATAGTCAGTCAGTATCTGGGAAATAACCTTTGATGTTACGTTGAAATCTTTCGCTACCTCGTGGACTCTGTACTTGATCATATATGTTTTTCCTCCTTATACCGTTCCTCTTGAATCTCGTGTTGGTGGCCGCTTCTTTTTCCGGCTTTCCGTTTTCCGGAAGCGGTCTCCCACTTCATTTGCGATACTTCCGTATTGTTCGTTATCCACGGCCGCAAGTGCCTTCATCAGTGCGTTTGCAAAGCCGATATCTGTGACTGCCGCCATCGAGCAACTGCTGACGCCGACGCTTCCCGAAACCTCCGCCTTTGTATACGGCAAAGTCAGGAGAAAGGTTCGGTGGCCGAAAACGAAGGTTTCCGCCCTGCGTCTCGCGTTGTCGGAGGCGTCGGACGCAAGCAAAAGGAGTTTTGCCCTGCCGGCTTTCACGGCCGCGCCGGAGTTCGTCTCGCCGACATCGAGGGCATTCGCTCTGCGCATAAGCCCCAAAAGGCCGAGAATCTTATCACTCACTTCCGGCACACTCCATCTCTTCGTTCAATTTTTCATACACCTCATCGGGTATCTGCGCCGAAAATGCCTTCTCAAGCGCCCTCGCTTTGATGGCTCTTTTCAGGCACTGCGCATCGGGGCATATATATGCGCCCCTGCCCGGAGCCTTGCCACGAAAGTCAAGGCTTATTTCGCCCTCGGGCGAGCGCACAACGCGAATAAGCTCTTTCTTGGGCTTCATCTCGCGGCAGCCTAAGCACTGCCGCATGGGTATTTTTTTCTGCATGGGTCTGCCGCCTCCTTTTGCAGGATATTACGCCTCGGACTCGGGCTTGATGTCGATCTTGAAGCCGGTGAGCTTCGCCGCAAGTCTTGCGTTCTGGCCCTCCTTGCCGATGGCAAGAGAAAGCTGACTGTTGGGGACTATGACACGACAGCTCTTTCCGTCCTCAAGCATGGTAACGCTGACCACCTCGGAGGGAGAGAGCGCCGCCGCGATGTATTCCTCGGGAGTTTCGCTGTATTTTACAATGTCTATCTTCTCGCCGCCGAGCTCGTTGACGATGCTCGCTACGCGTCCACCCTTGGGACCAACGCAGGCTCCGATGGGGTCAACATTCGCGTCAGAGGACCAAACGGCCATCTTTGTTCGACTGCCGGCTTCTCGGGCGATGGACTTGATCTCGACAGTACCGTCGAATATCTCGGGTACCTCAAGCTCGAAAAGACGCTTCACAAGGCCGGGGTGTGTGCGGCTGATGAGTACCTGTGCGCCGCGTGTGGAGTTTCTGACCTCGACAACGTAGACCTTGATACGGTCGCCCTCGGTGAGGACCTCGGTCTTTATACGCTCATTGGGGGTGAGCACGGCTTCGGTATATTCGCTGTTGGAGGAAATGCGGATGGAGACACTGCCGTTCCTCGGCTCTATATGGGAGACAACGCCGGTGAGTATTTCGTGCTCCTTGGAGGTGAATTCCTCATATATCATGCCGCGCTCCGCCTCGCGGATAGCCTGGATAATGACCTGCTTTGCCGCCTGTGCCGCGATGCGTCCGAACTTTTTCGTCTCTACCGGGACAGGCAGAGTGTCCCCAATTTTTGCGCGGCGGCTTATTTTCTTTGCGGCCTCAAGGATGATCTCATGGGTGGGGTCTGTGACCTCGTCAACAACGGTCTTGTTGATCACCATCTCGATGCGCTTTTTGTCCTCGTCAAGAATTATCTCGACATTGTCCTCGCACTCGGGATTGTCGCGGCGAAAGGCTGCAAGCATGGCCTGCTTTATTTTTTCGTAAAGGTACTCTCTGGATATTCCCTTTTCAGACTCGATATCTTCGATCGCTTCAAAAAACTCTGCGTTCATTTTTGTTTCCCCTTTTATATTGTAACGTGCAGCTTAACAAGCGCAACTTTGGATTTTTCGAAAGTCATGTCGTTCCCACCGACCGCAACGGTAACATTGCCGTCCGAATATTCGGCGAGCGTCCCGACGAATACCCTTTGACCGTTTTCGGGTTTGTAAAGTCGAAGCTCTACCTCACTGCCGATGTAATGCTGAAAATCAGACGGGCGCTTCAACTCACGCTCAGCTCCGGCTGAGCCGACCTCGAATACATAGCTGTCCGGAATAGGATCCGCCTCGTCCAGCATGGGGTCAAGCCTGCGACTTATACGCTCACAGTCGTTTATGCTAACGCCTCCGTCCCTGTCGATAAACACGCGGAGATACCACTGCCCTGCCTCGCGCACATATTCAACGTCCCAGAGAGTGCATCCCTCGTCCTCGACGACGGGTCTTGCCAGTTCGGATACAAAATCGGTGATCTTGCTCATATCATGCTCACCTCCATATTTTCGTAGCGGGGACAGGTTCGTAAAAAAGAGTGGGCCGCAAGCCCACTCTGAGAAAACCTAATCCTTACTTTGCAAGTATAACACCATATAATGTTAATTGCAAGCCTTTTTTGCCGGGAAAAACACAATTTTTCCGTAAAAATCGGTCAATATGTAAAGTCGGGGACGTAATGCTTATAGAACTCCTCATAGCACAGTCCCTGTTCCATGATAAAGGTGGCGGCCTCGACGCCCACATAGCGGTAATGCCACGGCTCATCATAGCCCGTCAGGAGCAGCTTGCGCGTGGGATAGCGCTTGATGAAGCCGTATTCCGCGCAGTGCTCATCCAGCCACTCAAACATCTCGTGATCCATTTTATCGTAATCCAGATTGGTATACAGCTTGTCCATCAGGTCGACCGCAAGACCGAGCTGATGCTCGCTCGCTCCGGGCTTCATGACGTATTTTTCCGCCTCGGCCGCAGCATCCTGATACAGGGGATCAAGATAATCCGTAACTCCCATGCCGTAAGCAATCTGGCTGGCCTTTCTGTTGAAAAGCTCATTTTGATATGAGTAGGTACGATACGCTCCGTTGACGACCACCGTAAAGCCCGCCGCCTCACAGTCCTGTATCATTGCCTCGAGATAGGGCTTTGCCATGAGCGCAAACTGCATATATCGGGTGCCCTCTATGAGCCCTACGTCAGGCTCGTATGCCGAGGAAATAAGGTTATCCTTATTCACGATCGAATACTGCTGAAGAGTGATGTCTATATCCGGCCAGATGTCTTCTGTCGGTTCCGGGGTGCTGACCCGGTTAGGATCGGTCATATTCACGCTGTCGCTTGTCACAAAGGCGCCGTCGGTGCCGCCGAATATAAGTGATGTCATGTTCTCTGTACGCGAAATGACGATCGTATAAAGCACGAGACACAGCACGGCCATGCAAATAAGCCAGAGCGTTTTTCTGTATTTCATGTCCCGCACCTGCCTTTCTTTTCAAAACTTGCGTTATTATACCACCTGTCGTAAAAAAAAGCAAGTATTATGACATCAATTCCCCACTCAGCCGCCAATTCAGGTAGAGTATAGCGTGTTTATAGCTTTCAAAGCCGTTCCCGGAGTACCTTTTTTCGCACGCCATCCCCACATATGACAGATGGCGAAATTCTTCGCGGGAGTCCACGTCGGTAAGATGCACCTCCACGGCGGGTATTTCGACGGCTTTGAGAGCGTCGAGAATCGCAATACTGGTGTGGGTATATGCCGCGGCGTTGATAACTATGCCGTCGGTATTTCCGTATGCGTTCTGGATACGCTCGACTATCGCGCCCTCATAATTTGACTGATAAATCTCGCACTCCGCTCCGAGCTCATTACAGCAGGCTCGAATATAATTCTCAAGGTCGGCATAATTACGTCGGCCGTAAAGCTCCGGCTCGCGTATACCGAGCATATTCAGATTGGGGCCATTTAATATCAGAAGCTTCATATCTTCAGCACCTCGATAAGTTTTTGAGCGGTCGCCTCCGGGCTTTCGCAGTCATTATCCACAATGATGTCCGCCGCTCCCGCATATAGCGGTGCGCGCTGACTATACAGCTCCTCCACAGGTACCGCAAGTGAGATCGGTCTCCCGTCAACGGAGAGCTCCGAAAGGTCGCGCCTTAGCCAGACTGTGACTGAGTTTTTCCCGATAAGCTCTCTGTTGTCCGCCCTGAGGATACTGCCGCCCCCCGTAGCTATTACCGAGGCTCTTTCCGTGGACAGCTCGGCAAGCACGTCATGCTCAAGCTCGCGAAATGCCGCCTCACCGGAGGACGCAAAGACAGCGGGCACGGTACACCCCGCTTTTTCCTCAACAAGGCTGTCCGTATCGTAGAATTCTTTCCCGAGCTTTTCCGCAACAGCCTTTCCGACGGTCGTCTTTCCGCACCCGGGCATGCCGATGAGAACAATGTTTTTCATAATATCGCGCTGATATTCGCGACTCTGCTCTAAAACGGCATCGTATATCGCCGTTATATACGGAGACCGCTTCTCACCCGCAAGCTCGCTTACCCGCTCGATGAGCTGTTTCTCGCGCTCCGGCACACATATCTCCATACCGCGCTGAATTTTAACGCGTGCCACTTCTGCGGAAAGCTCCATGCGCTCCCGCAAGAGGGCGGTTATTTTCGCATCCGTTTCGTCTATTCTGTCACGCAGTGACTCAAGTTCTTGCATTATCTCTCTCCAAAATATCAAGCAGGGCTATGGCAGTCGCCGCCTCGACCACGGGAACGGCTCTCGGCACTATGCAGGCATCATGACGTCCCGGAACACATATGACAGTATCGGTCTGCGTACGCATATCCACGCTCATCTGCGGTCTTGAGATTGACGGAGTCGGCTTGAAGGCCGCTCTGAAAACTATAGGCAGTCCGGTGCTTATACCACCGAGTATGCCCCCGGCGTTATTTGACAGGGGTATGGCTTGTCCCGATACAATGTGGTACTCGTCGTTATTTTCACTGCCATACATTTGGGCTCCGCCAAAGCCGGTGCCGAACTCCACGCCTTTTACTCCCGGTATGGAGAAGATCAAAGCGGCTATCGCGCTCTCTATGCCTTCAAGCGACGCTCCGCCGTACCCCGCCGGGAACCCTGTGACCATACATTCGACGGTTCCGCCGACCGAATCCCCCGCTTCCCTCGTCGCTTCTATCAATGCTTTGATTCTCTCTCCCGCGGCAGGAGTCTTAGTCGGGAAAGGCGCGGAGCTGATATGCGCCAGAGTCTCCTTTCTCTCCCCCATCGGGTCAAACGGCTCGTCAAAGACGCTTCCGACCGCGCTTATATGAGCGCAAATATCGACGCCCCGACGTGACAGTATCTGCATACATATGCCCCCCGCCGCACAGAGCGGCGCAGTCATACGCCCGGAGTATTTCCCTCCACCGCGCATATCCTCGTTCCCATCGCTTTTAAGCCAGACGGCATAGTCGGCGTGGCCGGGGCGCGGGGTATACCGTATCAAGTCGTAATCGTCAGGACGGGCATCGTTATTATCTATCCTGACATCAAGGACTTCGCCTGTAGTGAAGTTATTCTCAAGTCCGCTGAGGAAAACGGGGATATCTTCCTCGTGCCTTGTGCTTGCACATGAGGCACGTCCAGGTGCGCGGCGGAGCATAAATGTGCGCAGCACCTCTGTGTCTATGCGCTCTCCGGCCGGAAGCCCGGTCATTTTTATTCCGATATATGGTTCATGAGACGCACCGTACAGCTCATATTGAATTACGTTTGCGACGTCAGCAAACATTTACCTCACCTCCCAGCGCCGAGAACTGCCCGTAAAAATCCGGGTATGATTTCTTCACGCACTCACAGCCGGAAATAATGACCGGCTCACGACAGCCGAGCGCCGCTATGGAGGCCATCATGGCGATTCTGTGATCGTTCCGACAATCTATCGTAACTCCGCCGTCAAGCTGTTTTTTCCCTGTTACAGAAATTTCGTCGGCAGACTCGTTTATGTCCGCTCCAAGCGCGCGCAACGTGTCACAGACCGCCGACACTCTGTCACTCTCTTTATATCTAAGTCTTTCACATCCCGTGAAGTGGCAGCCCCCCGGACCGAGAGCGGCAATAACGGCCATCGGAGGCAGGAGGTCAGGACATTGCGACATATCCATATCTTTTTTTCCGTTCCGCATAAGCATCCTCGCCAGCTCCAGAGCACATCTGTCGCCCTGTATCGACACATCCGAAAGCCCGTTCAGGCGCAACTCACTGCCTATAGCGTTCGCCGCTATCCAGAACGCCGCCTGAGACCAGTCGGCCTCAGCGACGTAACGACAGGGGCGAAGGCTTCCGCCTGTGACGCGAAATTCATTTCCCGTGTTTGCGGCATTGATTCCGGCAAGACGAAGCGCTTCGCACGTCATTTCGGCATAGGCCGCAGACTCAAGCGTACCCTCGGAGACGATCAATGACGATCCCCGGCATAACGCCATAGCGAACATCAGTCCGGAGAAGAACTGACTCGAAACGTTGCCGGGTACAAAATACGTCCCCGCGGCAAGCGTCCCATTGATTCTCAGTTCCTCATCCGAAATGCTGTAGTTGATCCCGTTGCTGTTAAAAATATCCAAATAGGGCTTAAGTGGGCGCCGTAAAAGTCTCCCTCCGCCGGTGAATACTCCTCCGTCGCACAGCACCGAGGCCACCGGGATTACAAGTCGGAGCGTGGTTCCCGACTCTCCGCAGTCGAAGCGCGGCGAGGATTTGCCCCTATAAGCTCCGCCCATCCCCGTAATGTAAAGCACGCCGTTCTCAAGCCGCCATTCGGCACCGAAGACAGAAGCACAGCGCAACGTCGCGAGAACATCCTCGGAAGTAGCAACATTTTCTATAATACTTTCCCCGGACGCAAGTGCCGAAGAAAGTATGTATCTGTGCAGAAGGCTTTTGGACGACGGAGGCGTTACGTCTCCGGAGAGGTGCCCCTGTCCTATCATAATATTCATATACTCACCGGCAACTATATTATTGCTTTCGTGCGTTTTTGTCAACAATCACACCGTATCTCTGAGCTCTTCCTTCAGCTTTTCGAGCGCTTTTTTCTCTATACGGCTTACATACGAACGACTGATTCCGCATATCTCGGCAGTCTCCTTCTGCGTTCTCGGCGCTTTCCCATCAAGGCCGTAGCGCAGAGTTATGATCTCAGCCTCCCGCGGTTCAAGCTTTTCGCGTACACACTTTCTGAGAGTCACGCATATTTCTTCTGTCCCTATACGCTCGGCAAGGTCAATATCCTCTGAGACCACATCCATAACCGAAAGGCCGTTCCCGTCACCGTCCACATCCAGCGCATCGGAGAGACTTACATCTCCCGCGCTTTTTTTCTGGCTACGGAAATACATGAGTATTTCATTCGCTATCCTCACCTAACGGACTTTCGGGTGTGTCAATGGGCGGCAAATCCGCCTCGCCATCCTCTGCAAAGAGGTAAACATAGGCATTTTCCCCGTCCCAGACCACTTTTTTGACGATGGTGCGCAAAAGCCGCCGCTTTTCTTCCAAAGTCGCCGTGTCCACCGCATGGGCGAAAGACTCGATCATTTCCT
>CAZPLL010000052.1:0-12205 GCA_964587485.1 uncultured Oscillospiraceae bacterium
TTTTATGCGGTTTCCCCACATATCTTAAACCGTAACTATATTATACGAGGAAAAAGAAAAATGACAAAAAGAATCTTCACGTCCGAATCGGTAACCGAGGGACATCCCGACAAGCTGTGCGACCGCATCTCCGACAGCGTGCTGGATGCCATCCTCGAAAAGGACCCGACGGCGCGTGTGGCCTGCGAGTGCGCTGTCTCCACCGGCTTTGTGCTGGTAATGGGGGAGATAAGCACCCATGCAAATGTGGACATTCAGCGCATCGCGAGGGAGAGCATTTGCAGCGTCGGATATGACTCACCGGCGGCGGGCTTTGACGGCAATTCCTGCGCGGTGCTGACGGCTATCGGCAAACAGTCGGGCGATATTGCAATGGGTGTTGACTGCTCATCTGACGATGCCACCACAGGCGCGGGGGATCAGGGCATGATGTTCGGCTTTGCCTGTCGTGAGACGGAGGAGCTTATGCCCGCACCGATCTCCTTCGCGCACAGCCTTACCCGTGCCCTTGCCGAAAAACGCAAGAGCGGCGAGCTCCCATGGCTTCTGCCAGACGGCAAGAGTCAGGTTTCTGTCCGATATGGAGAGAACGGAGCACCTGAGCATATCGACACCGTTGTTGTTTCTGCCCAGCACACGCCCGACATCGGGATAACCGAGCTGCGCGAGGCGGTGACGGAGGAGATAATAAAGCCGCATCTGCCCTCAAAGCTGATCGACGGCGATACTAAATTCCATGTAAATCCCACCGGGCGCTTCGTGATCGGCGGCCCCGAGGGTGACTCGGGGCTTACCGGGCGAAAGATAATCGTTGACACTTACGGCGGCTATGCGGGTCACGGCGGTGGGGCATTCTCCGGCAAGGATCCCACCAAGGTTGACAGGAGCGGCGCATACATGGCGCGCTATATTGCGAAAAATCTTGTGGCGGCGGGTCTTGCGGACAGATGTCAGGTAGAGCTTGCTTATGCCATCGGCGTGGCGCGCCCCGTGTCCGTGCTCGTCGATAGCTTCGGCACGGGAAAGCGGGATGATGCCAAGCTTGCCGCGCTGGTCATGCGTTGCTTCGACCTGCGACCCGAGGCCATGATCTCCGCCCTTGATCTGAGAAGACCAATCTATACACAAACCTCCGCCTATGGTCATTTCGGGCGGCCGGAGCTTGACCTTCCGTGGGAGCGCACCGACCGCGTGGAACAGCTCCTCGGCAGTATATAAGGTATATAAGATAGATAAGATAGAAAAGACGGACGGGGAAAACCCGTCCGTCAAGAAAATGTAAGACAAAATCAGAATTTGTATACCTTTGGTTCTGCACTGAAAGAGTAGACCGTGGCGGTCACGTTGCGCAGGAACCAGACCTCCGTGTTGCCGTCGTCGGGGGAGTACATCGTCTGTAGCGAGGGATATGCCTCAAGCATACTCACGCGTGCTTCACGGTCGTCATCCTCAACCGCGGACGCTTCAAGACGCAGCCAATCCCCGTCTGCCATCGCACATATCTCAAGCTTGGGATTCGCGTGAAGCTGGTGCGAGACGGCCTTGGATTTTCCGGTCTGGATGTACAGCTTGCCGTTATAGAGATTCACCGTACCGAAGGGACGCACACGAGGTTGTCCGTTCTCGCAGGTGGCCAGATAATAGGTACCGGCTTTTTTCAGAAAGTCGTATATTTCCTGCATGATCTCAGTCCTTTCAAAAGTTTTCCTGTGTGCTTATATTATATCACGGAAAGCCGATTTGCAAGCGCTGACGGGGTGTGTTCCTTGACTTTTTTGTAAACATGTTGTAAAGTGACAATAAAAAAGGGGCTTTGTCGCCTCTGTTGACGGGAGGGTGATGCTTATGAACGGGACGAAAAGAAAGGGCGAGCTTGCCTACAGACTGACCGTTGTGCTGATAATGGTGCTGCTGGCCGCGCTGCTCGGCGGCGTGCTGGCCGAGGTAAACGTCATCGACTGGAGCAGGGTGGAGCTCATTGAACCCGACCCCACGCCCGCACCGACGCCCGACCCAACTCCTGAGCCGACACCCGAACCGACGCCTGAGCCCACCCCCGACCCGGAGACCGTAGCGCGTAGAGAGCTCCTCGAACGGCAACAGAGCGAGAGCGAATTCCTCACGCTGGTCAACAGATGGAATCCCATAGAAGAGGACTTCGAGCCGGAGCTTGCGGACTGCCAGTGGATGGGAGAGGATTACCGGGTGGATGTCCGTTGCAGTGAGGCGCTTACACAGATGCTCACCGATTGCGCGGCGGCGGGAGAAAACCCGTGGGTCTGCTCGGCCTACCGGGATATTGAATATCAGAGAGATCTCTTTGACAACAAGATACTCCGCGTGATCTACAACGGCACGCGCCCGTCCGAGGCGTATGATGTCGCTGCCATGTCCGTGGCTGTCCCGGGCACCAGCGAGCATCATCTCGGCCTCGCGGTAGATATTGTCGACTATTACTTCCCCGACCTGAACGAGTATCAGGAGAGCACCGGCACCCAGCAGTGGCTGATGGAACATTCGTGGGAGTACGGTTTTATCCTGCGCTATCCGAACGGCACCAGCGACATCACGGGAATAATCTACGAGCCGTGGCATTATCGTTATGTGGGGCTTGTCGCCGCAAAGGAGATACACGAGCGGGGACTTGTTTTCGAGGAATACATAGAGCTTCTCACCGAAATGGAGGAGCTTGAAAAACAGTAGCACTGTGGCAAATTGCGGGAGCACGATCAGTTCGGGCTCCCGCTTCATCATATTGTTACATTATCCACTTCGCGGCGAGATATCCAAGCGCGGCGGTAAAGGCCGGCAGAAGATACATTGTCGGATGCAGCCGCTTTTTTGCGGGCGGGACAAAACGGAGAACGTAATTCTCCGCCGCGTCCCGCGCCTGTCGCAGTAATTCCTCCTTTCCGACACCGGGACGGCGCATATAGTCGTCCTGAAGTATGAACATTGCCTCACGGAAAATCTCCGGGTCAGGCGACGTTACCAGAATAATATTGTGCGATGTGCCGCGTATCACCTCATGGCGTGAAACGCTCGCGGAGGGAAGCTTACTTCTTCGACTGAAAAAGAAGCTGACACGGCAGGCGAGCTCATCGAAAATGCTGAGAAGTCTGTCTCGAATATTCTGTATCATGTGCGTTCCTCCACTCTTACCGTTACCACGGTCATATCGTCCGACGCGCCGTAGAGCTTTTCCGCCTCCTTTACGGTGAGGCGCGCAAGAGCCTTCATGTCATCCCCGGCCTTTTCGAGGAGGTCTCTGAGCCAGCCGTCCTCCTCGGCATCGGCAAGCACTCCGTCTGAGGCGATAACGGCGGTACAGCCCGCTTTCAGACGCATACGCACTATATCCGGGGCTATACCGCCGCCGAGAGACAGCCCCGCCGCCAGTGACTCGCCCTTTATACGGCGTATATTTCGCCCTGCCTTGACATAGGAGGGAGCTGCGCCGTATTTGTAGAAGCAGGTATCACCCGTGAAGAGATCCACGCACATCAGATCGACCGTCGCGTAGCCCCACGCATCGGACGAGCGCAGGAGCATCACCGAATTTAGTATCTTCATCGCAACCGCCGGGTCTACCCCGGAGCGCAAAAACTTTTCCAGTATCTCAACGACCTGTGCGCTGTCCTTTGCGGCGGCATCCCCTGTGCCCATTCCGTCGGAGAGAATGACACACAGCACGCCCTCATCGGTCTTGAAGTATGTGCCCTTATCGCCGCTGACCTTTTCACCCTGCTTTTTCATCGCGGCGATACCCACGGAAACCGCCAGCGGCTCGGCCTCAAGGAGCGTGAGACGCGAACTGCCGTCACCCTGTTCCGCCGGACAGCACAGCCGCGCGCCGACAATAGAGCTTATTTTGTCAAGGTAATCCTCGCTTTTCGTGAGCGGGGAGAGCCTCCCGCTTTCCAGCACAACATGCAGTCTGCCGCCGCCATCGCGATAAACGGAGGCTTCACCGTCAATGTCGAGTGAGCGCAGATAGCGTATCAGCCTTCGCTCGGCCAGCGGGTCGGAGCCGTTCATGCTGCCAAGCTCCTCGGCCACGCGGCAGAGTATGTCCGCGATGTCGCTGTACTGCTCCCATGCGACGCTTCTGTTTTCACTGATGTGCTCGCGGAGCTGACGTCGATAGGCAAGGCCGCGCAGCTCGCTGTTCACGGCGGCGACAAAGGCCGGAAGCCCTGTGCATTTATCGCGAAAAAACTCCGGCAGATCGCTTACCGAAAGAGTGCCGTTCTCCACCATTGCCTTTGTCGCGTCGTTCATGGCGGAGAGCGTGTCGATGTAGTCGGAGTTCCAGCAGCGGTTCTTGAACTTGCAGGAAATACATACCTCGTCGGCGGCACGGTCAAAGAGCCTCGCTATGTTTTCGTCGTTATAGGGAGCCTCTACGCCGCGCCTTACGGTCTCGAAAAGCTGTGCATAGGCCTCGCTGAGGTTCTTTACGCGCTGTGCCGTGAAGCGCCGCAGACCGGATTCCCCCGCCCCACGCTCCATATACTGGAGCATCAGACCTATACGATTGAGAAGCTTCCCGGGCAGTATCATAAAAATCACCGAGGCGCAGAACGTCTCAAAGAGGGCGCTGATGTATATTTCCGAGCTCCACGCGCACACGACCGCAAGCGCTCCGGAGAGTATGAACGACAGCACGAAAATGACCCGACCGTGCTTGCCGAACACGCCTGACAGAAGCCCGGAAAAGGAGTACGCCATGGTATAAAACGGCGCGCCGACGCTGGTGATGTCCATCGCAAGCCCGAGAACCGTCCCCGCGGCGGCACCGGTGAGCATACCGCCCTTCATCGCGCAGGTCATCACAATGAGCAGTGCTATGAAGCGGCCGACGGAGACAGTGTTGAAGAGTACGAGCCTTGTAAAGGCCATCAGTGCGCAGGCGGCTGTGATTATGAGAGACACGCTGTGCCTGAGCTCTGCGGCCTCCGTGTCCCGGCGCTCACCGGAGAGAGCCTCCTTGAAAAAGTAAGTCCCACCGAAGGCAAGAGCAGTCTCTATTGAGAGCTCCGCCGCCAGCGGCACCGACCCAAGCGTTGCGGAAAAACTGCCGAGGAAGCCGGTGAGCGCCATTACAAGCCCCGCGGCAAGCGGCATGAAAAAGCTCTGCCGGTAAATATCCAGCTCCTGAAACACAAAGGCCGTTGTATACACCAGCACCGCCGCGGCAATATACCGTATGCCCCACTCCACGCCGCCGCTGATCAGATACCCCAGCGCTGCACCGGTGAGAGCAAAGACGCCGTTGAGCCCGGGCCCGGAGCAGGCGACCATAGCCATGCCAAACGGCGCGCCGCCCTCCAGCACCCGGGAACAGGCCATGACCAGCCCCAGCGCCATATATCCCGCACAGCGGAAGGTTATCACAAAACGCCTGTCAAGCCCCTCAACGCCGGCTCCGTTGGCGCTCACCGGCCTCCAGTTTCCTCCAAACTCCATGCTGAGTCCTCCGTTTGTTTACATAAGGTAAGATAATTATAATTATGTAATTCCGCGCAGACCGTCATACCGTGCTGTAAAATAATAATTTATTGACGGGGGAAATGGCGGGATAAAACCATCTGAGGGGTGTTTGTGCTTGCCATCGGCGCTGTCGCGTGATAAAATAATACAGTCGGTCAAAAGCGACAAACAGACCCTTGATGCGAATACCGCGCCGCGCCCGCTATAGTCGACGAAAGCTTACGGAAAAAATGAACGGAGGTAGACATGAGTCTTATAAAGGATATTTCTCTTGCCCCCGCGGGGGAGCAGAAAATTGAATGGGTGGAGCGCAATATGCCCGTCCTGCGCGCCATAGGCGAGGAGTTTCGCCGCACAAGACCCTTTGAGGGACTGCGTGTCGCGCTCTCTGTTCACCTTGAGGCAAAGACCGCGTATCTCTGCCGCGTGATGGAGATGGGCGGCGCGGAGATGTACGTCACCGGCTCGAACCCGCTGTCCACTCAGGACGACGTGGCGGCGGCGCTCGCAAACGGCGGTATGCAGGTTTTCGGGCGGCACGGCTGCGACATGGAGGAGTATGAAGCCTGTCTCTGCTCCGCGCTTGAGGCGGGGCCTAACATAATCGTTGACGACGGCGGTGACATGGTACACCTCATGCATACCCGCTATACCGACCTTATTCCCGGCGTTATCGGCGGCTGTGAGGAGACCACCACGGGCATACACCGTCTGCGCATCATGGATAGAGCCGGGGAGCTTCGCTTCCCCATGGTGATGGTCAACGAGGCCGACTGCAAGCATATGTTCGACAACCGCTACGGTACCGGGCAGTCCGTCTGGGACGGCATAATGCGTACCACCAATCTCATCATCGCCGGCAAGCGCGTTGTCGTCTCCGGCTACGGCTGGTGCGGCAAGGGTGTTTCCATGAGGGCAAAGGGCATGGGTGCCAAGGTCATCGTCACCGAGACCGATCCCGTCAGGGCGCTTGAGGCCGTGATGGACGGCTTCGAGGTAATGCCCATGGACAGCGCCGCCGTGCTCGGGGATATCTTCGTTACCGTGACCGGATGCAGTGGCGTTATCACCAAAGAGCATTTTCTTAAAATGAAGGACGGTGCCATCCTTACGAATGCAGGGCATTTTGATGTTGAGGTCGATATGGCCGGGCTTTGCGATATGGCCGTGCGCCGCTATGAGGCGAGACATAATATACAGGGCTATGAGCTCCCGAACGGCAGAACTGTCTTTACCATAGCCGAGGGACGCCTTGTGAACCTCGCCGCCGCGGACGGACACCCCGCCGAGATTATGGACATGAGCTTTGCCATTCAGGCGCTCGGCTGTGAGTATCTCGCGAAGAACCGCGGCAGACTTGCTCCCGGCGTTATCCCCGTTCCGCGCGAGCTGGACGAGGCCGTTGCCTATCGCAAGCTTAATGCTATGGGTGTGGAGATAGACGCACTCAGCAGTGAACAGAAAGAATATCTCGGCGTCTGACGCCGATATGGGTGTGTCCCGCACCCGCTGAAATTTCAGGGAGGTGAGTTCAATGGATGAATTGGAAAAGAACGGTGTAATGGATTACGATACTCTGCACGACAGGCGTACCGATGCGCTGTGGGAGTTGCTCGAAAACAGGGACATGAAGCAGCTTAAAAGTGTCATGGAGGACATGAACGAGTTCGACGCGGCGGAATTTCTGACCGAGATCGAGGATAATCGTATGCCCATGGTGTTCCGATTGCTGTCCAAGGAAACCGCGGCGGAGGTGTTCGCAAATCTTGACTCTCCCGATCAGGAGCGGATAATCAACTCCATCACGGACTCCGAGCTTTCCGGCATTGTCGAGGAGCTGTACGTCGATGACGCTGTGGACATGATGGAGGAACTGCCCGCCAACGTCGTGAAGCGTGTCATGCGCACTGCCACGCCCGAGACGAGAGCGCTGATAAATCAGTACCTCCGCTATCCCGAGAACTCGGCCGGCACGATAATGACCGCCGAGTATGTCGATCTGAAAAAATACATGAACGTCCGGGAGGCGTTTGCCCGCATACGCCGTATCGGAGAGGACAAGGAGACTATCTACGTCTGCTTCGTCATATCGGCCGACCGCAAGCTTGAGGGCATCGTCACCGTCAAGGATCTTCTCCTTGCCGACGATGAGACGGTGATCGAGGATCTGATGGACAGAAATGTCATATTCGCCACCACGACCGAGGATCAGGAGAGCGTATCCGAAAAGTTCTCCGACTATGACCTTATGGCACTGCCTGTCGTGGATATGGAGAATCGTCTTGTGGGCATAGTCACCGTTGACGATATCATTGACGTCATGGAGCAGGAGACCACCGAGGACTTCGAACTGATGGCAGGTATGACGCCCTCGGATAAGCCCTACTCCCGCACCTCCACCCTTGAAATGTGGAAAAACCGTATCCCGTGGCTCATGTTCCTCATGCTTTCGGCAACCTTTACCAGCATGATACTCACACATTTCGAGGATATGCTGGCTGTACAGGCGGGGCTTGTCGCGTTCATCCCCATGCTCATGGGCACCGGTGGCAACAGCGGCGCACAGGCGAGCACTGCCGTTATACGAAGCCTCTCGCTCGGCGACATCGAGACGGGCGACGCGCTCAAGGTTATATGGAAAGAATGGCGTGTCGCGTTTATCTGCGGCATAACTCTCGCGGCGGTGAACTTCGTGAAGATGCTGGTGCTTGACGGCTTTATGCTCCATAACGACAGCGTGACCGTTGCCGTTGCGGCGACAGTCAGCGTCTCAATTGTGTTTATCGTGATGTTCGCAAAGGTGGTCGGAAGCATTCTGCCCATCGCGGCGGAGAAGGTCGGTGTCGATCCCGCGGTTATGGCAAACCCGCTCATATCCACTTTGACCGATGCGGTGAGCCTGCTTATCTACATCTACGCGGCAAAACTCATACTGCATATTTGACGGGGGCGGACATGGAACTTAACGGACTACTTATAAAAATGGCGGTATTTCTCACGGTAATGATCATCGGCTACGCCGCCGCACGAACCGGGCGCGTGGGCTCTGACTTCGCAAAGGGCGCAAGCTGGCTCACGGTGAACGTCTTTATGACCGCGACCATCATCAACTCCGCCGTTTCCAATGTTCCCGCAATGGGAGGCGGGGAAATACTGAGACTTATGGCGGTGATCACCGCGGCGTTTCTCGTTATGTACGCCATCGGTATAGCCGCGTCGAAGCTCCTGCACCGGGATAAGGAGCACGAGGGGCTTTCCATGGCCATAATGACTGTGCCGAATAATATGTTCATCGCCCTTCCTGTCCTTCAGGAGCTGTACGGCGCGGAGGCTGTGCTGTATGTTTCTCTGAGCTGTCTGCCGTTCAACATCCTCCTGTACACATATTGTGTGTGGCGCATCAAGTCCGGGGAGGGAAAGTTCCGCTTTGAGCCGCGTGAGATGCTCAGCGTGCCGCTGATCGCAACGGTCGTCGCGCTCATCCTTTTCGTGCTCCGCGTGGAACTGCCAAGACCCGTGCGGGAGCTGCTCACCTGCCTTTCGGACGCGACTGTGCCGCTCTCCATGCTGGTGGTCGGCGCATCCCTCGGCAGTATCAGCCTTGCCGAAGCGCTCAGAGGCGGCAGTACATATCTTCTCGCGGCGGTAAAGCTGCTCGTTGCGCCGACTGTGGTGTGGCTTCTGGTGCGTTGCCTTACCGACAGCGCGCTCATCGTTGCCGTCTGCACCGTTATCGCGGCGAGCCCCACGGGGATCATAATCACCGTCCTTGCGCTCAATTACGGGCGTGACGCGGTATACGCGGCGAAGAACACTCTTGCCAATACAGCGCTTTCTATGGTCACGATACCGCTGATAGTGTACCTTTTCGGCCTGTGACAGACGGCGAATTCCGACACGGAGAGGGGAGAAGATCATGCACATTCCAAGCGGCGCGAGCCAGACGGTAGCCTTGCTTCCTTTCCGGGAGGCGCTGGAGCTCTCCGGCAGAAGCGGCGGCTATGACACTCAAAAATGGCTCTATGTGCCGGATTTCTACACGGAGTACCGATACATACTCGGCACGCGGGGCAGTGATCCTCTCATCTGCATAGGCATAAATCCCTCCACCGCCGCGCCGGACGCGCTTGATAATACGCTCAAGTCCGTTTCGCGCATCGCTGCGGGGAACGGCTTCGACAGTTGGATAATGTTCAATGTATATGCCCAGCGCGCCACCCGGCCGGACGATATGGACAGAGAACTGAATTTGCCTCTCCATGAGGAGAATATGGCGGCCTTTGAGTATATACTCTCTACCGTCTCCTCGGGCGGAGTGTCGCCGGCAATCTGGGCCGCGTGGGGGACGATAATCGAGAAGCGCCCCTATCTTCCACAATGCCTGCGCGACATGGCGGAGCTGGGGGAACGCTACGGGGCACGCTGGCTCAAGGCCGGTAAATGCTCCACAAAGGGACATCCTCACCACCCGCTTTATCTCAGAAAGGACGAAAAAACCGAGGATTTCGACATCCGCGGTTATCTTGATAAGCTATGAGCGACAGAAAATTCACCCTTGCGGTTTGCCAGCTTCGCACCGAGCTTTCTCAGGAGGAGACAATGGCAAAGGCCGAGCGCATGGTGCGCGAGGCGGCAGAGAACGGCGCGCAGGTAGTCTGCCTGCCGGAGATGTTTAACTGCCCGTATTCAAAGGAATTCTTCAAAAAATACGCCTGTCTTGACCACACCCCTCATGTTGAGGCTATGTCCTCGTGGGCGAGAGAGTGCGGAATAGTTCTTGTGGGCGGCTCTATCCCCGAGAACGAGAACGGTAGTACATACAACACCTGCTTCGTGTTCGACAGACGCGGCGCACTCATTGCAAAGCACAGAAAGATACATCTTTTCGATGTGGATATACCCGGCATGAGATTTCGCGAATCGGCGACCTTCACCCCAGGTAACGACATTACCGTGTTCGATACCGAGTACGGGCGCATGGGCGTGGCGGTGTGCTATGACGTGCGCTTCCCAGAGCTTTTCCGCGCAATGGCTGTGCGCGGCGCGGAGCTTATTGTTCTGCCCGCGCAGTTCAATATGGCCACAGGGCCGAAGCATTGGGAGCTTGCGCTGAGAAGCCGCGCTGTCGATAACGAGCTCTATTTTGTCGGAGCTTCTGCCGCGAGATATGAGGGCTTCAACTACGAGTGCTGGGGACACTCCACCGTGGTGGATCCCTACGGCGATGTTATATCCTCCTGTGACGAAAAGGAAGGCATACTGTATTCTGATATCGACCTGAACCGACTTGACGAGGTGCGCCGCCGTCTTCCGACGTTTATGAGACTGCGCCGGGATGTTTACAGCGTTGCGGAGTAGAGCATGGGAATAAGGGAAGATATAGAGAATTACCGCCCCTGTTGTGAACAGGAGCGGCGTGACAAGGCAGTCATACTTGATTTTATCGCGAAAAATGACGATGCTTTTTTTCGGACAAACAGGGTCGCCCACATGACCGCCTCCGCGTGGGTGGTGAACAGCTCACGCGAGCGGGTGCTGATGGTGTATCATAATATCTATGATTCATGGTCGTGGACGGGCGGACACGCGGACGGGGACGAGGATCTGCTTGCCGTCGCCGTGCGTGAATGTCGTGAGGAAACGGGGGTCGAGACTGTTCGCCCCGTCAGTCGGGAGATTTTTTCTCTTGAGGTATTGACGGTGGACGGGCATGAAAAGCGCGGAGAGTACGTCCCGTCACACCTTCACATGAACGTGACCTATCTCCTTGAGGCCGATGAGCATGAGACGCTGTGTGCCCGCGAGGGGGAAAACAGCGGCGTTAAATGGTTCGGGCTTTCCGAGGCACTTGAAGCCAGCAGTGAGCCGTGGTTCGTCGAACGTATATACAGAAAACTCAATTCAAAGCTTGCTCACGCGAGAGCGGCGGTGTACGCCGTGAACGTGAACGCGCTCTCGGACAGTGAACTGTATGTACGGGCGCGTGCCGCAGTTACTCCCGAACGGCGGACGCGAGCCGACAGGCTTCTTGACGCGGGGGAGAGGCGCCTTGCGCTCGGCGCGGGACTGCTGTTGCAATACGCGCTCGGGAAAAACGGTATCGCGGAGAGCGAGGAAATAGCCGTCGGAGAGTATGGAAAGCCGTTTTTGAAAAACTGTGGAAAGCATTTCTCACTTTCCCACTCCGGAGACTGGGCGGTGTGCGCCGTGTCAGATGCCGAGCTCGGCTGTGATGTGGAGAGAATACGCCCGATCAACGCGGATATCACCCGCCGCTTTGCACCCGCCGAGCGCGAACGGATACTTGCGGAGCCGGAAGGGACGCGGCTTGAACTGCTCTTTCGTTACTGGACGCTTAAGGAGAGCTTCGTGAAAATGACCGGTATCGGCCTGAGACGCGGGTTGGACAGCTTTTCCGTTACCGTGGATGGAGGGGCGAGCCACATCGACAGTGCGGAGGAGAGACAATGCGCCTTTTGGGAAAGCGGGGAGCTTCACGGCTACAGGCTTGCCGTCTGTGCCACGGGACAAAGCCTCGACGCGGAGCTTAATATCATTGACATGAAAGATCTTCTCTGAGCCGTACCCCCAATATGTATTTCAAAAAGCTTGCAGTATAAAGTCAAGGCCACCGGCTTGCCCGGCGGCCTTGTTTGCGTTGTAGCCGAAAAGGCGATAATAAACCCCCAGTTCAACTGGGGGTAGGCAAAAA
>CAZPLL010000053.1:0-11971 GCA_964587485.1 uncultured Oscillospiraceae bacterium
TATTTAAATTATACCATAAAACTTGTGAACAATTCTACCGCAACTTTGGAATATACGAGAAAAGTCCTAACAGTTTTCTGCCCGGACTTCCTCGCTCAACCATAAATCAATTCCACTTTCACAACTTCCTCTTCCTGTGCCTTGCAAGCGTTCATCTGCCGTACCCATGGCCTTTGGTTTACTGTACTGTTTTACTACCACCTGCCATTCAGCAGACGCTCTTTTTAGTAAGAGCTCTTTTTACCTTGAACAGTATATTGGACACATTTTCAAGGCCGTGATAGTTTAACCACATAACAAGTCTGCGTCTCGGTATCTCGCGGCGATAACCCTCACTCTCCGTGAGTGCGGGGATATGAAGATGGACATAATCGCGAAGCGCCTTGATGACCTCGGCCCTGTCCGGAGCCTGCTGGCGCGAAACACGGTTTATCGCATCTAAAAGCACATGGTTCACTATCACCGTGTCAAATCCCCCGTTATAGCCCGCCGACTCCATATAGATGCGGATATGCTCCATAATGGTAATTATATCCAGATTCTTACGCGCGTTATTATTGCGCATCGTCGAGTCCGGGCTTACACGGTAAAAGTACAGGCTCTCCGATACCTGAGCAACGCGTTCCGAGCGGAGCATGAGCTTGAGCACAAACTCAAGATCTTCATACCAAAGCCCCTCCGGAAAACGGACGTCACCGATGAAGTCACGGCGGAAAAGCTTATTCCACACCGATCCGGAGACGCACATCGGATCTCGGTATTGCGCTGTATAGAGATACTCTATGCCGCCGTCCGGGCTTTGTGCCTGTGCATCGCAGGTAACCATGTCGGCATTCTCCTGCTTCGCGGCGTTATAAAGCTTTTCATACATGGTAGTATCGACCCAGTCGTCGCTGTCCGCAAAGCCGATATATTCGCCCTGTGACATATCAATGCCGATGTTACGTGCTCTCCCCTGCCCTCCGTTTTCGACTGTGACGGATTTTATGATTCCCGGATATCTTTCCACATAGTCGTTGATTATCTGCTGAGAATTGTCGGGTGAGCCATCGTTTATGAGAATCACCTCGTAATCGTCAAGCGTCTGATTCGCAAGTGAATCGAGGCATTTGGGCAGATATTTCTCCACATTGTATACCGGAACTATAATACTTACCTTCATGTGCGTTCACCTTTCTTTATCACTGGATAAACACAGGTCTGATAATATATGAGTGCGAGCACGAGCGATGTATACACGGACACATTCGGTCTGCGGAGCAGTGCGCCGGAAAACTGTGCAAGACCAAGTTGCAACGCAAGGCTCAGCACGAGAGTATAATTCAGCGGCGTATAACTGCCACGGAAATCTCTCAAAAGCGCACGCAGAACAAGGAACACGAAATACAGCACAAACGCCGCGTACAGTGCAAAGCCGACATATCCGTAGTAATAAAACAGTGCGTGCCAGTCGTTTTCAAGGTCGAGTGTTTTTTCGCCTGTGCCCATTTTCGCTATTTCAAATCCGACAAGCCGCGTCAACGTATCGCAGTCCTCGAAGGTGAGCTCCGCGTAGGTACGTTTCATCCGTCGCACATCGGTCAGAATATTTACATCCGTGGTGTAGTCGTACTTCTCCATCACGCGCTCATAGCCGAAGTCTATGAGCATCTGCGGCGCGTCGAAGTTGAGGCTGATACGGTATATTTTCTGCATCTTGTCCCGAATAGGTTCAATGCTCATCATTTCCTCAACGCTCATGCCGCTCACATCATAGCCGGAATCCGCTATCTCGCCGTCAAGACGAACCTGACTTTTCTCTGCGACGGCGGTATTATAGGCAACGTCCAACGCCTGCGGAGAAACCGGATATAACACCGCCGCGGCGAGCATGAGCGCGCAGAACAGTGCGGTATTCTTCCATCGAAACTTCGTTTTTTTGACAAAGGGCTCCAGCACGAGATACACGATAAACGCGCCCATGAGTATAAAAATAGTCAGATAGCAGGAGGATGAGCCATTGAAAAACAGCATGGTCACAACGACGACCGGTATAGCGTAAGCAAAAATGCTCTTCCCGGTCGTCACCGCATAATACAGTGCAAAAGCGCTCAGCGTCGTCAGAATGATGCTGTTTGCACAGCGGTTGCTGGAGATTATCCAGCCGCCGACACCATAACCGCTGAAAATATAGGTGTATGTATATGTGTCGGTGACCACGGACAGGAGCTGGAAAACAGCGTACAGCACCGCCGCATAGAGGATGCCATACTCAGCCTGCTTCTTCATTCTCTCATCACGGATGAGAATTATAAAGCAGATCGCAAGAACGGGCATCTGTACGACGCTCAGCATATAGCGTATATCACTCATGATGCTGATGTACCCAACTCGCATACAGTTAAGAATATGGAGAGCGCAGTAGAGCGCGATGACAGCCATTGGTATAATGATGCGCTTCTTGTCCTTCAGTGTAACAAGCAGATAGAGCGGCAGAGCAAACATAATAACAAGGCGGATGATGCCGGCGGGCGTAACGACCGAATTCTGCGTAAAGAACGCCAGAACATCAAGCACCGGCTGAGCCGCGATAAGACAGGCAACCCACCAGTTTTTCAGAAACAGTTTTGTTTTTTCCATTCCGTCAATCCTCAAGCACGCCGTCCCAGATGCGCGCAACGTTTTCTTTTGAATAAAAGCAGGAGCGTTCAAGTGCGTTTTCCGCCATTTTATGACGTTTTTCAGTGTCACCCATGAGCTCACATACACGCCGGACATAGCCTTCTCTGTCTCCGTCAGGGACTAAATAGCCGCTGACACCGTTTTCTATGACCGCTACGGGGCCGACGCGGACATCATACGCCACAGCGGGAAGCATGGCGGAGAACGCCTCTATCAAGACGAAAGGCAGTCCCTCGCTGTGTGAGCTCATAAGAAAGAGCGACGCGCGGCGCATCTCGGCCTCTACGCCGGCAACGTCCATCATACCAGTGAGTGTCACGCAGTCCTCAAGACGGTTTTCGGCAATAAGCTTTTCAAGTTTCCCACGCTCGACACCATCCCCGACTATGCGAAGCTTCCAGCCGGGCATAGTGGCATGGATATCGGTAAATGCCTCGACAAGTCTGTCAAAGCCCTTGACCGCGTCAAGTCTCCCAACAGCAAGCGCAATCTTTTCTTTTTGCTCGAGGTCAATATTTTCCGGGTAATGCTCCAAAAAATTCGGTATACACACGACTCTGGTTCGAGCAGTATCGGGAAGCATTTTCCCGACCTCAGCGACAAGTCCGTCCGTAAGGAGCGCAAGCACATCAATATTGCCGTATTTACGGGAGATATCACGCACAAGCCTCTTATCAAAGCGGTGGTCATGGTGTAGCTGGGCAATTTTGAAAACGTTCCTGCCTCCGTATTTTGAAAGGAGCACGTTGTCCTCGTTTCGCGTGGTGATAACTATCCCGTCGTCAATGGCTCTGATAGCCCTGATAACGCCGAGCTTTTTCCTGAGGATTATTCCGACGCTCCTTATCCCCTCGCGCAGTATGGCTACAGGGTTCTTTGCCCTTACCGCCGCCTTGAACTCATCCCTGTTGGGAATTGTATCCAGAAGGTAACGGACACGGACGCGCTCCGACAGCGGGAACGCCGGAGAGTCAGGCATATTATACACTGATATTATTTCAACATCGTATTTTTCGGCAAAAAGATTTGCCATGCTGATTATCGCCTTTTCTATCCCTCCGTACGCGAGGTGCAAAGCGATAATATGGATCTTCTTCATGAGGCTTCTCCTTTTGTTCACACAAGGCAAGTATAACAGCCCATTGCAAAAAAGTAAAGAAAAAGCGGCCTCCTCGCGGGAAGCCGCTTTTTCTTTTTGATTACAGGCGCTCCTTGACCTTTGCGCTCTTACCCACGCGGTCACGCAGATAGTAGAGCTTCGCTCTGCGAACCTTGCCCTTGCGGACGGTGGTGACAGAGACGATGGAGGGAGAATGCACGGGGAAGACCTTCTCACAGCCGACGCCGTAGGAAACACGACGCACGGTGATGGTCTCGTTGATGCCGCCATGCTTCTTTGCAATGATAGTACCCTCGAATGCCTGGGTACGCTCGCGGCTGCCTTCCTTGACCCTGACGAGAACGCGGACGGTATCGCCGACATTCATGGTGGGCAGTTCGGGCTTCATGTACTGTTCGCTGAGAACTTTGACCAGATCCATAATTGATCTCCTTATAAATATAGACGTTCATGACCGTAGGGCTGCGTCAGCCACGGCAGCGGACCGCCTTTCTCGCTGCTTTACGCAAGCCATGGTATGATAGCATATAATCGCATAAAATGCAAGTTAAAATTCTTCTTTTTCTTATTTTTTATAAAAAAGCACCGCGTCGCCCTCAGTATATGTCTCATACTCTCCCAGAAGCTCATCCGCAAGGTCGGTATCTGCGTCTGCTGAGTAGAAAATAATTGTGGGCTTTTTCTCGGGATAAGGATCGTAGTACTGTGAAAATCTGTCGTTGAGCTCGTCAAAATAGCCGTAGTTCCACGAAGAGAACGAGGCAGTCGGCAGCTCGGCGTCAAGATACAGGATCGGGTAAAAATCCGGCGTCATGAAGCTGTCCTTATCATCCACGTCGGCCTCGTCAAGGAGGTGACGGAGAAGCTGATATTTTTCCTCATATTCTTTTTTCATGTCCGGGTGGACAACAAGTCCCTTTGCCGCGCCGACGTCTACGGTCTCGGTAAGCTCATAAAGCCAGTAGTCCCAATACTGTCGTGTGAGCCGTGTTGACAGACTGCAGGTAAGCTGCGTTAGCATGACACAAACGGTTATCAGCACAGGCAATGCCCTGAGCAGGTGCTTTTCCTCATTCAGTTCGTGCCGTAACTCGCGCCCCAGCGCGACTATGAACAGCAGACCCACCGCACCCGCGATGGTCAGAGCAGAGTAGAGCGCTTTCCAACTTGTGTTAGAGCTGAGGACAGAGCACAAGCCGTAGAAAAAACTAAACGGCACAAACCAACGAAACAGTCCCCTCGGCTTTTCGGATAGATAAGCATAGGCGACAAGCCCCAACAGCACTACGGCTATACCCTGTCCGTTCAGCGCATCAATTCTCCATACGAAGAAATAGTTGCTGGCATCTGCGGCGTAGGCAAGTGCGGCCAATGCGAAAACGCAAAGCTTCGCAATACGGTGCTTTCGCAGTAGCAGTATGGGAGCAAGGCACAGAAGCACCAGCGACACAATGAACGAAAAGCGCAAAAGTATCTTTCCCGCGTAAACGATCTGCGAGAACCTCCCGGAGATATCCGTCGGGAAATGCTGAGGGTCGCCGGATATCTGCTCAATGCCGTACAGGATGTCATCAAGACTGTTCCCGCGAAGTATAAAGAAATATACGACAAGCGCGGCACAGAGCGCGGTCAGTGCGAGGTCTACGAATCGGGAGCGATGGAATTCTCTGTCATACGCCTCTCCCCTGCGTTTCTTATTCGCGGCATTCAATACCGTTGCCGCAAATAGCAGAACATATCCGATGGCCATATATGGACAGCTCAACACGAGAACACACCACAGGAGCGAGGAGAGCACGCCGAGGGGCGGCGCCTTGAATGGCTTTATCTCAAAATGGCGGTAGTAAAGGCAACAGAGCAGCAACGCCGACATCAGCCCGAAGCTTGTGTACGAGAGCGTCATATAATCAAGCGGAGAGAAGAGCACGAGAAAAATGTATACCAGTATTGCGCCGTCATACTTTCTGCTCAGGAGGCAATATACGCACAGGCACACCACAAACCACAAAACGCAGTAGGTGTATCTGAGTGCAAGCAGTACACCGGTGTTGCCGTCGGAGAAAAGGCGAAACAGGCTGTAGAACGGAAGTATCAGCACTCCGGTAAGCTGTGACACGTGCCATTCGTCGGTAATGAGACTCTGTCCGCACCAGAGCTTCTGCGCGAGAGAAACCAGAAACGGCTCATCATCAAAGCACCAGCCATATCTCGCCCGCCAGAACAGGAAGCAAAGCCCGGAAAAAATCACAACGGCGTCGATTATTTTATGTATTAAGGATGCTTTCTCTGTTTTCATGGTGATACCTCACAAGTGATGGTCTCAACGATATATGTTCATCTCCGCGTCGAAGGTCTCAATACGGGTAAACTTCGCGAAGTCGGGCGCAAGGTCGGGACATTTCTGCCGAAGCGCGTCCGCAAGGAGCTCGGGGTTGAGTGTCGGTTCCTGTGCGGAAATGACAGCGTTGACGGTCACGCAGTCGCCCTCGGGCGAAAATCCGATGCTGTGTATGGCGGGTCTGATATCCGTCTCCCCAAGGCCGCGCTTGGTCTTTTTTGTAATAACTATCTCGTTTTGCGCAAAGAAGTCCCGAAGCCCCTCCGCCATCAATTCGGCATCTCGAGTGTCATACTCGAAAACGCCCATTACACTGAGCCATTTGAGCTCCGCGGTCTTTCTCTGCTGTTCGTATGCCTCGGTGACCTCAATCCCCTCCGGCATGACAGCGGTAAGCCTTGCGGGAAGTTCGGCAAGATCTACGTCATTTTTAAGCTTAAAGTCCATTATCTCGCAAACACTGCCCGTACCAACGGAAAGAGGCAGTGCAATGGATATCTGCGGGTGTGGATTGAAGCCCTCGGAATAGCGAAGGTCATAACCCGCTCTCGAAAACGCGCGCTGCATGGTATGCATCAGGTCAAGGTGTGAAATATATATGGCGCGCCCGGTTTTTTTGAAACGAAGTCTCAGCTTATCCATCACAGCGTCCTCCTTTCAGGAGCTTTGCGGCTCCGCAGGCGGAGCACTGTTTGCGGCAGTCGGGCGAAAGCTCCGACCTGTAGCACTTCTCACGTTCATGAACAAGGTGCTCCCTGCGCACACCGACATCTATCATGTCCCACGGAAGCACTTCGTCCATGCCGCGCTCGCGGCGGGCGTAGAAGTCAACATCAAGTCCCGTTTTTTCAAACGCAGCCATCCAGCGTTCATAGCTGAAATAATCCGTCCATGCATCGAGTCTGCCACCCTGACGCCAGACCTCCTCAACCGCGTCGGCGACGCGCCGATCTCCGCGTGAGAGCACTGCCTCGATAACGCTCGTCTCCGCGTCATGCCAGTTATATGTGACATTGCGCGCAACGATGGCGCTGCGTAGCAGATTAACCCGGCGCAGGTACTCCTCCATGCTTATCTGTGCCTCCCACTGGAAAGGACTGTGGGGTTTGGGGATGAAGCAGGAGGTTGAAACTGTAATTTTAACACCACGATTTTTATACTTCGCGTTCGTTCTCCAGCAGTGAAGGACCTTGTTCGCCATTTCAGCAATGCCGAGGATATCTTCGTCTGTCTCAGTCGGCAGGCCGAGCATATAATAGAGCTTCACTCCGTTCCAGCCGCCGGCAAAGGCTATGGCACAGGTGTGGAGAAGATCCTCCTCGGTAACATTTTTATTTATCGCGTCACGCAGGCGCTGGCTTCCACCCTCAACGGCAAAGGTCAGGCCGCTCTTGCGCACCTTCTGAAGCCGTTCCATTATCTCCATGGAGAAATTATCCGCACGCAGGGACGGCAGTGAAAGGCCGATGCTCCTCGGCTCGCAGTATTCGAGCAGTCCGTCGCACAGCTCGGGGAGCTGACGGTAGTCGCTTGTGCTCAGGGAAAGAAGCGTCACATCCTCGTATCCAGTGTTTTTAAGCGCCTCTATGCCCTGCTTTATCAGGGTCTCGGGCTTTTTCGCCCGGATGGGTCTATAGACGTGCCCTGCCTGGCAGAAGCGACAGCCGCGCACACAGCCACGGAAAAGCTCAAGACTGACTCTGTCGTGGACGACCTCGGTGGACGGAACGATGGGGTGTGTGGGATACGGCACGGAGTCAAGGTCTGTGATGATGCGTTTTGTGACCTTATCGGGTGCTCCGTCCTTTGCGGTTATGGCGGCAACAGTCCCATCCTCGTTATATGAAATATCGTACAGCGAGGGGACGTAAATTCCTCCGATCTGCGCGGCGCGAACAAGGAAGTCGTGCTTGCTCCAGCCTTCGGTTTTTGCGCGGCGGAGGAGCTCAAGGAGCTCGTTATTCATCTCCTCACCCTCGCCGACCGCAAAGAGGTCGATAAACGGAGCCATTGGCTCAGCGTTCACGGCGGCAGTGCCTCCGGCGAAAACGAGCGGCAGGAGTCCCGGTCTATCCTCGCTCCTGAGCGGGATACCGGACATATCGAGCATATCGAGAACGGTAGTATATGCCATCTCATAGCCTATTGAAAAGGCGACCGCGTCAAATTCGCCGACCGGGTCTCCGCTCTCAAGTGCATAGAGCGGAATGCCCGCCTTTTTCATTTCTTCGTACATATCGCCCCATGGCGCAAAAACTCTCTCGCACCAGACATAATCCAGCGAGTTCATCGTGTCGTAGAGTATGCTCATGCCGTGGTTCGACATACCTATTTCATAGGTATCCGGGAAGCAGAAGGCAAGGCGTATATCGACCTTGTTCTTATCCTTGATGATCTGGTTATACTCCCCGCCGGTATAGCGCGCGGGCTTTTGTACGCGGGGAAGTATTCGTTCAAGTCGTTTGTCCATGTTATCTCTCCGTAATAATTATAGAAGCTCAGCAAAACAGCTTATCAAGCAGTGACGGAAGCTCATTTAGAGCCGTAATCCTGTAGTCGGGTATTATCCCCTCTCTCGTCGGCTTGCAGTAAGGGTCATACCAGCAGGTCATGATCCCCGCGTTCATACCGCCGCGTATGTCGGACGTGAGACTGTCACCGACGATTATTGCGCGCTCACGCTCAAATGACGGTATTCTCGCAAAACAGCGCTCAAAAAAATCTCTGTCCGGCTTTTGTCCACCGATACGCTCGGAGATAAAAATATCTTTGAACACACCGGAGATGTCGGCGCTTTTCAGCCGACTGTCCTGGACGGACGCAAGGCCGTTCGAGACTATGTAGAGATCATACTTTTCATGTATTTCCTCAAGCATTTCCTCCGCACCCGGCATAAAATAATGGCCGATACCGAGAAGCTTTTCGTAAATGCTCTCCGCTTCTGTGCCGGAGCAGGCGATGCAAAGCTCTTTGAAAAGGATATCAAAACGGTCACGCAGGGCGTCCTCACGGGATACAAGTCCCAGCTCAAGCTTCTCCCACTGGGCGATGTTTATCTCGCTGTAGCGCGCCACGATCTCATCCGTCGGCTCAATGCCGAGCGTGCAGAAGGTCTTGCCTATCGCGATTCTCTCCGCCCTTTTGAAGTCAAGTATTGTATCGTCAAGATCCAGAAGGACAGACGCTTTTCTTTTACTCATCCTATCACCTGCCAAGCTCTTTCAGTGCCTCGGCGACTTCCTCGAGGTGCATCCCTCTCGACGCCTTTACAAGCACCGCGTCACCCGGGCAAATGTATTGTTTGAGAGTGGCAACAAGCTCCGCGTTATTATCAAAGTGTACACCCCTGTCGCCCGCTCCAAGGCATATCTCCGCCGCCAGCTTTCCACTGCCGAGGACAAGGTCTATCCCCTTTTCTCTCGCGTATGCTCCAACGGAGCGGTGCATTTGCGCACTGTTTTCGCCCAGCTCAAGCATATCTCCGAATATGCAGACGTGCCTGCCGGATATTTTCATCAGCGAGTCAATGCCGCATTTCATTGAGTCAGGATTTGCATTGTAGCAGTCATCAATAAGAGTAATATAATCGGTTTTCGTGACTGCTCCGCGGCGGCCGACAGTCTCATAAGAGGCTATTCCCCGCTCGATTTCTTCATCTATAAGTCCCATGGCAATACCGACTGCCGCGCCCTCAAGCGCCGCGCTGACCATGTGCTGACCGTAGGCGGGAATGTGTGCGGCGATATGGCGCTTCCCGCACAGAATGTCGCAATCGGTAAAGCCGTTATCGCTTATGCGTATATTTTCCGCGTGAATATCACAGTCCTCTGCCATGCCGAAGAAAATCCTCCTGCGGTTGCAGTCAAAGCCGCGAAGCTTTTCATCGTCGCCGTTCATTATAACAAGCGCATCGTCTGGCATATGGTCGAGCATTTCGGTCTTGGCTCGCAGGACGCCGTCGAGGTCATGGAGAAACTCAAGATGCGCATGGCCGATCACTGTAAAGACAGCGATATCGGGTCTTGCCATTGCGGAAAGGCGGCTCATCTCTCCAAAGTCCGAAATGCCGAGTTCGATAACTGCCGCCTCATCGGAGGGCTCAATACGCGATATCGTCATGGGAACGCCTATCTGATTGTTAAGGTTTTTTTCGGTTTTCAAAACCTTGAAGCGCTGTGACAGCACGGCGGCGATCATTTCCTTTGCCGAGGTTTTGCCTACACTGCCGGTAATGCCGATAACGGGGAGCGTCAGAGTGCTGCGGTAGTCGGCACAGATACGCTCCAGCGCCTCCTGCACATCGGGAACGAGCAGCATAGGACGGGTCTCCCCCTCCGGGACACGCTCTACAAGACAGCAGCCCGCACCGCGGTCAAAGGCCGCCGAGATATAGTCGTGACCGTCCGCCTTCTCGCCCCTGTACGCGACGAAAAAATCCCCCTCGGTCACCGCCCGGCTGTCAATAACGACACGTCCCAGCTCGCTTTCTTTCATATATTCGCCGCAGAGCCTGCCACCGCAGACGCTTGCGGCTCTTTCCAGAGTCATATTCTTCATATATGTACTCCCCTTTTTTTCAAATCAATGGCAGTATACCATATCTGTTCACCGTTGGCAAAGTATATTTGCCGTGGATTTTTTATATATTTAACGTCGAAAAAGATATTTTTCTGAAAAATGTGGTGCATCCGGTGAAAAGCTGTGTTATAATAAAAATTACGAGTATATGAAAAGGAATTGTTGCTATGAATTACGTTGTGGTGGACTTGGAGTGGAATCAGGCAATGAGCTCCAAATCCTCCGTTTTCAATAAACTCCCCATACATCTGCGCGGTGAGATAATCGAGATCGGTGCCGTGAAGCTGGACGAAAACATGAAGTCGGCCGAGGAGTTTACCATAGATGTCAAGCCTGTCTATTTCAAACGTATACATTATAAGGTAAAGAAAATCACCGGCTTCGACAGCGAGCGCCTTGCTCAGGGTGTTTCTTTTTCCGACGCCGTGGAGCGCTTTCGCGAGTTCTGCGGTGATGATGTGACCTTCATAACATGGGGTTGCGACGATCAGGGCATCTTTGAGCAGAATATAATCATTCACGACCTTGACTGGGACTGGATAGCCGGATGGGTGAACCTCCAGCTTATCTATAATGTTCAGACCGGCGGCGACAAAAACCAGAAGTCTCTTGCAAGCGCAATGGAGCATTTCGAAATCGAACAGACCCGTGTTGCGCACGATGCGCTCGGCGACGCGTACAACACTGCTCTTGTATGCGCGAAGCTCGATATGCGCGAGGGTCTGCGCCTTTATCCCGAAGCCGCAAAGATTCTTGCCACGCGCATGCCGAACTACAAGCCCCCCGTGGACTCCGACACTCCCGAGCCGATCGCGCATGAGAGCTTTTCCGGCTACGTCAGCAAGGCCGAGGCTTTCGCGGACGAACGTCTCAGCGGTCTCTGCTGTCCCGAGTGCGGCTCGTCCATCCCCGGCGTGAGATGGATAAATCAGGGGGATCAGCGCTATATGAACATCTTCACCTGCGCAGAGCACGGCGCTTTTCTCGCGCGCGTGAAGTTCCGCAAGGACGCCGACAGCGGCGCATGGTACGCAAACCGGCTCATTTATAAGGCCGACAGTGATATGACCGACTTCTACCGTCAGAAATCCGCGCAGATGCGCAGGCGTGGTCGCGGTCACGGCACACGGAAAAGCCGTCCCGCAAACAAATCGGATAAGACTTGAATAGAGACTAAACTTATATGCACCCCGAAAGCATCTGCCTTCGAGGTGCATCATTCTTGTAGCCGAAAAGGCGATAATAAACCCCCAGTTCAACTGGGGGTAGGCAAA
>CAZPLL010000054.1:0-11842 GCA_964587485.1 uncultured Oscillospiraceae bacterium
ATAGACCCTTATAGGGTCTGCTCAAACCACCGGTTCAACCGGTGGTTTTGATTAACTATAAAGGAGTGCTTTGATAAGGCGGTCGGAAAGCTTAAATAAAGCCCTTTACCGCTTCGCTACACGCGCTGTGCGCGGTTTTTGCAAGGTATCTGACGGCCTCCACGGGATAGTCGCCGACGGCGGTTTCACCTGTGACCATGAGGGATGATGCCCCGTCGAGAACGGCATTGTAAATGTCGCTGACCTCGGCACGGGAGGGGACAGGGCTGTGCTCCATGGAGGCGAGCATTTGTGTCACTACCATAAAGGGCTTCCCGACCGCACGGCATTTCGCCGCAATGTGCTTTTGCAGGGCGGGCAGCTCCCAGAGGGGCACGGCGTTGCCGAGATCACCACGCGCAATAACTATCTCGTCGCACTCGGGTATGAGCTCGTCCAGCATCCCTACACCGTCGAGGTTTTCTATCTTCGCAAGGAGGCGCACACCGCCGCCGCAAAGCTTGTCTATGGCCGCACGCAGGGTACGCAGGTCGTCCGCGCAACGGACAAAGGGTTGCATCACTCCCGTGACGCCGTATTGTGACGCACAGCGCAGGTTTTCGATATCGTCCCCGGTCATCACGGGCGGCTTTATATCCACGTCCGGGAGAGCGACACTCTTGCGCCCGGTCAGTGCCCCGCCGCGAAGCACCTCCGCCGTCCCACCGATACGCACGCGCAGGAGTATTTTGCCGTCGTCAAGCAGTATATCCCGCCCGGCTGTCAGGTGCGGCCTGATAATTTCGGGAAAGGGTATATCGGACAGAAGAACGCTTTCTCCCCCGGCAAGCACAAGCGGTTCGCAAAGCGTGCCGATGCGAAGCTCCGGCCCCTGCATATCAATAAGAAGCTGCGCCCGCATTCCGCTTAGCCGCTCGGCCTCGTGCAGAGCCTCGACCTGAGCGGACGCCTCACGCAGTGTCACATGGGAGAGGTTGAGTCTCATGCCGGTCATTCCGTTTTTCAGCATTTCGGTGATGGTCTCCGCGTCCGAGCATCTCGGCCCGAGCGTTCCGTATATTTCGGGCATCCTCCCGCAAGTATGTAAATCGCTCCCCATTGAACACGCCTCCTGTCTGAGTGTTACGCACTCAGGGCATCCGCACGCCGCGGCACCCGTGCCATTATCGGATAAATTGCCGATGAGTATATTTATACCGCATAAGCACACGAAAATCAATTAGCCGCCTTTTTTATTTCGAAAATAAATAAAAACGCCTCTCGGAAGTGTCGCACTTTTGAGAGGCGTATTCGGGTTAAAACCGCAAAATTAATTCATATCGGCCGTGCCGGGACCCGGTTTTGCGGCCTTGAAATCCGGCTCGGTGCCATCCATGACGCGGCGAAGGTTATTCCTGTGCTGAACAATAACGATGAGCGCACTGACCACGGCGAGCACCATGCGCGCCTCACTCATGCCGAAAAGCCACGACGAAGCCGCGATAGCGAGCGCCCCGGAGCACGAGCCGAGAGAGACCTTTTTCGTGAGAAACGAGATTATCAGAAACGCAGCGACGGTACACAGCCCCACGCGCCAGTCTATCATAAATCCGACTATGCCGCCGACCGCAACGCCCTTGCCGCCGTGAAAGGCGTGAAAGACGGGGAAGCAATGCCCGACCATGCAGGCAATACCTCCTACGGCAAGCCCCGTGTCGCCGCAGAGAAAATACCCCAGCCACATCGCCGCAACGGACTTGAGCATATCGCCCATCAGCGTGAAGAGCGCGGAGCCCATTCCGTAAATGCGGGCCATGTTGGTGGCTCCTGGATTCCCGCTGCCGTGGTTGCGGACATCACCGCCCATAAGCTTCGAGGTAAATATTGCCATATTCATTGAGCCCAGCAGATAGCCCGCAACGATTATTATGAGGTATTTCACAGCCACTTTTCCGTCCATTCGTAATACTACAAAAATTTTAACTGATTATATCCTTATGCGGAAATAATTGCAATATCAATATGGACAAATTTACAGAGAATTAAAAATTATTCCATGGGAATTTTGTCGGTGCTTCGGCAGAAAAACGCATTTCCCTGCCCGTGCGCGGATGGGTAAAGGAGATCATCGCAGACCAGAGAGCGATATCGCATCCGTCGTCGAGGGTGCTGTATTTTCTGTCGCCCACCAGAGGGAAGCCGTGCGAGGAGAACTGACAGCGTATCTGGTGAGTTCTGCCGGTGTGCAGGCGTATGCGAACGAGGCTCATCCCACTGTTGCGCGCAAGGGTGCGGTATGACAGTCTCGCCTCCTGCACGCCCTTTGCCGGTGTCGCGGCGACATAGGTTTTGCGCTCCGCTTTGTCCCGCGCAAGGAGATCCCGCATTTCGCCCTCATTCACGGTAAGGCCGTGAACAACAGCCAGATACTCCTTGTCAAAGCCGCCGTCTCTTATCTGCCTGCTCAGCTCCGAGGCCGAGGAGGCATTGCGCGCAAGCACCATGAGCCCGCTGACCACCCTGTCCAACCGGTGTACGGTGCGCACGTCCGCTCCCGTGTCGCCGAGAGCTTCCCGTACGAGCCCGGGCAATCCTCCCGGTTCGTCGGTGGACAGCACGCCCGCGGGCTTTATGCACACCAATATATCGCTGTCGGAGTACAGAATGTCCATAGTTATACCTCATTTCCCCGGCTATTTTAGCACATATCTCACGCTTTTCAAACAGAGTTTTTTGTGCTATGATGAAACGAACAGATTATTTGAGGTAGAGAGATGGAAAAGCGGGAAAAAGTATGTAAACATTTCAAAAAATGCGGCGGCTGTCAGCTATGGAACATGAGCTATGAGGAACAGCTTCGCCACAAGCAGGGCAGACTCATTTCGCTTTTGGGCGAATTCGGTCATGTCAGCGACATAATCGGCATGGATGAGCCACTGCGCTACAGGGCGAAGGTCTGTGCGGCCTTCGGTATGGACGGGCGGCACGGCATAGTCTCCGGCATTTACCAGCCGGGGAGCCACGCCATTGTCCCCGTGGACGACTGCCTGATTGAGGACGCCGTTGCCGACAGGATAATCGTTGACATCCGCAATATGCTCCGAGCGTTCAAAATACAGGTCTTTGACGAGCGCAACGGCAGTGGGTGGCTTCGTCATGTGCTGGTGCGCCGCGGCTTCAAGACCGGGCAGGTGCTCGTGGTGCTCGTAGCGACGTCGCCGATATTCAAGCTGCAAAAGCCGTTTGTAAAGGAGCTTCTCGAAAAGCATCCGGAGATCACGAGCATAGTTCTTAATATAAACGACCGCTTCGGCTCCATTGTGCTGGGAACGAGGGAGAAGGTCATATACGGCGCGGGATACATTGAGGATGAGATATGCGGCAGTCGCTTTCGCATTTCTCCGCGCTCGTTCTGCCAGGTGAACCCGGTGCAGACGGAGATACTGTACAACAAAGCAATGGAGCTTGCCGACATACGCCCCGACGAGACGGTGCTGGACGCCTACTGCGGCATAGGCACCATCGCCCTTACCGCCGCGAAGCACGCAAAACAGGTTATCGGCGTTGAGATAAACCGCGACGCGGTAAAGGACGCCATCGTAAACGCGAAGCTGAACGGTGTGAAGAACTGCTGGTTCACGGCAGATGACGCGGGGCGGTATATGGAACGTATGGCGGCGGACAGGGTAACTCCGGACGTGGTGTTCATGGATCCACCCCGACAGGGTGCGGACACGAATTTTCTCGAGTCGCTCGTAAAGTCCGCACCCGGCCGCGTGGTGTACATATCCTGCGGGCCGGAGAGCCTGAAGCGCGACCTCGGCGTACTCACCGCGCACGGCTATACCGTCAGACGCATACAGCCCGTGGATATGTTCCCGTACACCTCGCATGTCGAGACAATCGCACTGCTCTCCCGCAAAATATGAGATCGTGCGGGAGATGTCCGCCGTGTGCAAAAGATTAATTTAATACATTTTCCCGCATGATGCTTCCGTGATGCGGCGTGCGGTTTTACGGCGCTATTCACGCGAAGCGGGAGAGGAAGAAGGTAACGCAATTTATGAACACAGACAGAAGGCCTACTCTCTGGACGAGAGATTTTACTACCATAACGGTTGCCACGGCGCTCGGCGCGCTGGGTAATATCGCGGGTGGCTTTGCGCTGTCGTTCCTTGTGTACGAGGAGACGGAGTCCACCCTTGCCGCGGCGCTTATCGTTGCGCTTCGGCTGATCCCCGGATTTTTTATCCCCATGTTTATTTCGCCGATCATGGACAGGCTACCGAGAAAGCCGTTTCTTGTCGGCGGCGATCTGTGCGCCTCGGTCGTGTACGTTCTGGCGGGGCTGTGGCTCAGAGGAAACGAGTTCAACTACATATACTATCTCATTTTCTCGCTGGTCATTTCCTCACTGGGGAGCTTTGACGAGCTGTCGTACAATTCGCTCTATCCGAGGATAATCCCCGAGGGCATGGAGGAAAAGGGCTATTCGGTCTCGACCATGCTCTACCCCGCGATGATGACGATCATGACGCCGCTCTCGGCGGTGTTGTACAAGGCCATAGGTGTTGCCAACATTCTCCTCATTCAGGGCGCGATGAGCTTCCTCGCAGCAGTTATTGAAAACCGTGTTCAGGTCGAGGAGGAGATACGCGAGGGAACGCGCTTCTCACTCTCTCAGTGGTGGGGAGACATAAAGGAGACTGCCGCCTATCTGAGGAATGAGGACGGTCTGCGGGCAATGACATGGTATTCCTCAACCTCGAGCGGCATGGCCGCCGGCTACGAGCCGATACTTGTGGCGTTTTTCTCTACCATGCCGGGCTTTACGATAGCGATGTACAGCTTTTTCACCGTGGCGGAAATGATAGGCCGCTTCATCGGCGGTATCGTGATATATAAAAAAGAGATACCTCGCGAGAAAAAGTACGGCTACGCACTGTTCGTATACCTATTTTACGACACAATGGACGGTCTGCTCCTCTGGCTGTCGTATCCGCTGATGCTTATAAACCGCGCAATATGCGGCTTTCTCGGTATTCAGAGCGGGACCATGCGTTACGCCGCCGTGCAGAAGTATATCCCGGATTCCATGCGGGCGAGGATGAACGCGTTTTCGTCCATATGCTACCTGCTGTTCAGCGCGGCGCTGTCGCTCCTGATCGGCTGGATGGGCGATGTGATGGATCATCGAATGGTAATGACCGCGGGTGCCGTTGCCACGGTGGTCATGTGTCTGCTCACTATCGTGCGGCGCAGAAAGAGCGTCAGTAAAATATACCTCTCCGAGGGGCTGAACAATAACTGAAATACAGAGAAAGGAAAGCAGCATGAAAAAAATCACGCTTGACCAGTTTTGCGACCTGAAATTCATATCCGGACTGAGCTTTTCACCGGAGGGCGGACACCTCTGCTTCACGCTCTCCGAGGCGGACAGAGACGGCAACAAATACCGCTCATACATATACGAGCTCTGCGGTAGAAAGCTGAAACAGCTCACCTCCGGCGGCAATGAGCGCGGCTTCCAGTTTCTCGACGAGGACACTATCATCTTCCCCGGCGACCGTGACGCGGGCAAGGAGCCGGGTATCGAGACAAAGTTCTATAAGCTCTCCCTCTCCGGCGGCGAGGCGGTGAAGGCGTTCACCTTCCCCCTGCCCGTGGAGAAGCTAATACCGCTCGAAAACGGAGACTATATCGTTGCGGCCTCCACCGTGCCCGGCTGGGAGGAGCTTTACAGAGGTGACGCGAAGCTCACCGAAAAGTATCTCAAGGAGCGCAAGGCAAACGAGGACTACGAGATCATAGATCAGGTTCCGTGGTGGTGGAACGGCGCCGGCAATACCAAAAGTATGTACACCGCGCTCTACTATCTCGACAGCAGAAAAAACAGGACTACCATGCTCACGGAGAAAAATTTTGCCGTCGGCGATGTGAAGCTCGACAGGAAGAGAAACGAGCTGTGGTTCTTCGGCGGCGAGGTCAAGCCCCTTCTCCCGCTCGGCAGTGACGAGGGCACCGCGCTCTACCGCATGAAGCTCTCCGATATGCGCATTGAGAAGGCCGCGGAGAACGGAAGCGATTTCGGTATGAACGGCTTTGAGCTTGGCGACAGCTTCGTTCTCCTCATGGCGAGCAATAAAGCGCACGGTCTGAATACCGATGTTGATTTCTACAAGCTCTCCTACGAGGATAACTCCGTAAGCCTTTACAAGACCTACGGTGAGGCCATCGGGTCGAGCGTGGGAAGCGATGTGCGCTACGGCGGCGGCAGGGTAGTGAAGCTGGTGGGCGATACTCTCTATTTCGTCTCGACCATATTCGATTCGGCAAAGCTCTACAAACTCGAAAACGGCGAGATAAGTCCCGTCACAGACATCGAGGGCTCCGTGGACTGCTTCGACGTTTCCGGTAATACAATACGGTGCGTGGCGCTCTACGGCATGAAGCCGCAGGAAATATACGATGCCGACGGCCGACAGCTCACACGTCTCAACGAAAAGGCGCTTGCAAACAGGTACGTCGCCGTTCCCGAAAAGCTTGATTTTACAAACTGTGACCATGAGGTATACGGCTTCGTTCTCAAGCCCGCCGACTACATCGAGGGCAGGAAGTATCCGGTCATATTCGACATTCACGGCGGCCCCAAGACCGTCTACGGCCCGGTGTTCTACCACGAAATGCAGTATTGGGCGAATCTCGGCTACTTCGTCATATTCTGCAATCCCACCGGCTCCGACGGACGCAACGAGTATGCCGATATACGCGGCAAATACGGCACCGTAGACTATGAGGATCTGATGGCGTTTTGCGACAAGGCGCTTGAGACCTACCCGGACATGGACGCGGAGGAGCTTTTCGAGACGGGCGGCTCCTACGGCGGCTTCATGACCAACTGGATAATCGGGCACACCGACCGCTTCAGGGCCTGTGTCAGCCAGCGGTCTATATCAAACTGGTTCTCGTTCTACGGAGTTTCCGATATCGGGGTGGAGTTTGCACGCGACCAGTGCCAATCCGACCCGTGGAACGACCCGAAAAAGCTCTGGTGGCACAGCCCGCTCAGGTACGCCGACCGCTGTACCACGCCGACGCTCTTTATCCACTCCTTCGAGGACTACCGTTGTCCCATTGACCAGGGCTATCAGATGTACACCGCCCTTGTCTCCCACGGCGTAGAGTCCAAAATGGTGCTTTTCAAGGGCGAGAACCACGACCTCTCCCGCAGTGGCAAGCCCCTCCATCGCATAAAAAGGCTTGACGAGATAACCAAGTGGTTTGAAGCGCACAGGAAATAAGTCCGCACACGGAAAAAACTGCATTTATTAAAGGACTGATGGAAATGGATCTCCTCACGTTTGTTATAGAAATGATCGGCACGGTGGCCTTTGCCGTTTCCGGCGCGCTCGTGGCGGTCGAAAAGAAAATGGATATCCTCGGCGTGTGCGTGCTGGGTGCGACAACGGCTGTCGGCGGCGGTATAATCCGTGACCTTATACTCGGGAACACTCCGCCGCAGGCATTTGACAGACCGGTATATATCATCACCGCGATCATCGTCTCCGTTCTGGTGTTCCTGCCGGGGATGAGAAGGCTCATCAGGAGCGAACAGGCGCATTTCGACTTTGCCCTGCGTGTCATGGACGCGCTGGGGCTGAGCATCTTTACGGTGATCGGAATTGCCGTCGCGTATGAGGGCTCGGATAACGGCTTTCTGCTCGTGTTCGTCGGTGTGCTGACCGGTGTGGGCGGCGGTGTAATGAGAGACGTCCTTGCGGGGCAGACACCGTACATCCTCGTCAAGCATTTTTACTGCATGGCGGCGATAATCGGCGCGGTGTTGACTGTGCTTCTCCTGCGTCCGCTGGGCAGTAGCCGTGCAATGCTGTGCGGGGCTGTGGTCATTTTTATCCTCAGAACGCTGGCGGCGCGCTACCACTGGAAGCTTCCGAGAGCATGACCCTGTCACGCAAATCAGGTTTACATAAAACAGATTTCGGGAGACACAAATGCCGAATATTATTGAAATAAACGATTTCTCCGCCCCCGAGCTGGACGTCTACGCCAGGCTCACCGAGGTGCAGCTGTTGTCGCGGCGTGACCTTTCAGAGGGGCTGTTCATCGCCGAAAGTCCCAAGGTCGTCGAGCGGGCGCTGGATGCGGGCTATGAGCCGGTGTCCATGCTCCTTGAGCCGAAGCATATTGACGGGCAGGCGGCGGAGATAATGCGCCGTGTCGGTGACATACCTGTTTTCACCGCGCCGCTCTCCGTTCTGACGGAGCTGACCGGCTTTCAGCTCACGCGGGGAGTGCTGTGCGCCATGCGCCGCAAGCCGCTGAAGACCGTTGAGGAGCTGTGTGCCGGTGCACGCCGTGTCGCGATACTCGAAAACGTAATGAATCCGACCAACGTCGGCGCGATTTTCCGCTCCGCCGCGGCGCTTGGCATGGATGCCGTACTGCTTACCCCGGCAAGCTCCGACCCGCTCTACCGCCGCTCGGTGCGCGTGAGCATGGGTACCGTGTTTCAGGTGCCGTGGACGTTCTTCGGCGGGGAGGCGGACGCGTGGCCTCACCCGGGGATTGAAACGCTCAGGTCGCTGGGCTTTCGCACAGCCGCGATGGCTCTTTGCGAGAACTCCGTTTCTCTGCGGGATGAGCGCCTCGCCCATGAGGAAAAGCTTGCCGTTATTCTCGGCACAGAGGGAGACGGTCTTGCCGCCGCTACTATCGCGGACTGCGATTACACAGTTCGTATTCCGATGGCGCACGGCGTGGATTCGCTGAATGTCGCCGCCGCGAGCGCCGTGGCGTTCTGGCAGCTTGGAGGCTATAATGGGCAGGATAATTGAGATAAGCGCGCTCAACGACCCGGCGCTTGAGCCGTATGTGGGTCTTACCAACGCTCAGCTCAGATCTTTCAAGCAGGGTGGACGCAGCCTGTTCATTGCCGAGAGCCTCAAGGTCATAGACTATGCGCTCTCCGCCGGCTGTCGGCCGCTGTCGCTACTCGTGAACAGGAAAAACCTTTCCTCTGTTGCCGGCCTTTCGGAGCGTTGCGGGGATATCGAGATATATGTCGGAGACGATGCCGTGCTCACCGGCATTACCGGCTTTGAGCTGAGCCGAGGCGTACTGTGCGCCATGGAGCGCCCGGAGATACTGCATCTTACGCGGGACAGACCCGCGCCGATGCTTGAAAACGCCCGCCGTCTGGCAGTGCTCGAGGGCGTTGTTGACCCGACGAATATCGGAGCTGTCTTTCGCTCTGCCGCGGCGCTGGGCATGGACGCCGTGCTCCTCACTCCGGGCTGTTGTGACCCGCTCCACCGCCGCGCCGTGCGCGTGAGCATGGGTACCGTGTTCCAGATCCCGTGGGCATATATCGGCGTGAAGCCGTCCGATTGGCCGGGAAACGGTCTTGCCGTTTTGCGCGGGCACGGCTTCAAGACTGCGGCCATGGCGCTGACGGACAGCTCCGTTTCCATCGAGGACGAGGCCTTGAGCCGAGAACTGAGACTCGCCATTATCCTCGGCGCGGAGGGAGACGGCCTCGCCGCCGCCACGATAGCGGATTGCGACTATACCGTCCGCATCCCCATGCTGCACGGTGTGGACTCGCTGAACGTTGCCGCGGCCGGGGCTGTCGCATTCTGGCAGCTTCGCGTGCGCTGAACCATACGCGAACTACCGTAAAAAATGCACGGAAATCAATCCGTGCATTTTTCGTATATATCATTATTTTTTCAGAGGACTGCCGTCTCTTTTCTTCACGTTTGCGACCACTGCGGCAGTCAATGCGAAGAGCGCGATCGCGTTCGGGATGACCATGAGGTTGTTGAACATATCGGTCAGTTCCCAGACAAGATCGTTGGATGTGACGGTGCCCGTAAAAATGAATGCAAGTGCAATAAGAGAGTAGATAAGTGTGCAGAGCTTCGGATTTTTCCTGCCGAAAAGGTACTCCGCGTTTATTTTCCCGAACAGGTTCCAGCTTAGTATAGTGGAGAACGCGAAGAAGAACAGGCATATCGCCACAAAGACCGCGCCGAGGCGCTCGCCGAACACGGTACCGAAGGCAAGCTGGGCGAGATTAGCCTTGCCTATCCCGTCGGGGATCACTCCGCTGTAGAGTACGCCGTCGTCGGTATACATGGTCGAGATTATCACGAGCGCATTGAGCGTGAGAACTACAAACGTGTCGATGAACACGCCGATCATTGCCGCAACGCCCTGCTCGTGCGGGCAGGAAACATTCGCCTGTGCGTGCGCGTGGGGAGTGGAGCCCATACCGGCTTCATTGGAGAACAGTCCGCGCTTTGCGCCCTGAGAGACGGCCGCCTTTATCCCGGCGCCGAAGGTGCCGCCGAGTATGGCCTGCGGCTGAAAGGCGTATTTGAATATCATGGCGAATGTTGCGGGCACATATTTTATCCTGCATACGAGCACCGCGAGACCGCCGACAATGAAGATCGCCGCCATGACCGGCACCAGCTTCTCCGTCACGGAAGCGAGGCGCTGTACGCCGCCGATGAAAATCACGCCGCAGATGATAACAAGAATAATACCGCTGACCCACGAGGGAATACCGAAGGCATTCTGCATGGTCGAGCCGATGGAGTTGGTCTGTACCATGCTGCCCATGAAGCCCAGCGCCAGCGTGGCCGCTACAGCGAAGAAGGCCGCGAGAAAGCGCCCGAAGCGTCCCTTGAACGCGGTGGTGATATAATACACTGGGCCACCCTTGATGTTGCCGTTGTCATCCGTCCGGCGGGTCTCAATGGCGAGGACTGCTTCGGAATATATGGTCGCCATGCCGAGGAACGCGATCACCCACATCCAGAATATCGCGCCGGGGCCGCCGGTGAGGATAGCGCCTGACGCGCCGACTATGTTGCCCGTTCCGACCTGTGCGGCTATGGCCGTGGCCAGCGCCTGAAAGGAGCTCATGCCGCTCTCGTGCCTGTCTCCGCGAAGCTTTATACTGCCGAATACCCGGCGTATCCCCTCGCCGAAGCAACGCACCTGCACGAAGCGGGTCTTGACGGAATACCACAGCCCCACGCCGATAAGCAGAACGAGCAGTATGTAGTTTGAAAGGTATGTGTTGATGCCGCACGCGATGTCGTAAAGTCTTGCTTCCATTTTCTTTTCCTCCGTCTCATGGACAAAATAAATCGGAGCCGCCGTTCGGCAGCCCCGGAGAAAAAGGTACAGATATAAGACGGTCTCCTGACCAGCTCTGTCCTTTTGCCTGAGAGATTCGGCGTATCCGCCTTGCACCTTCGGCACTCGATCAAACGAGATTCTCCAGAGTCCCTCCGCGCACAGTCTCTGCCTGATCCTGCACACTTCCACGGGATATTAGGTTAAATTGCTAAAGCAAGTATATCATCCCGCTTCGTTCATTTCAATAGGCAAGCCGCAAAAAACACACATATTTTTTCCGATGTAAATCGTAAAGTTGCACAAAGACCCGACGTATTTCCGTCCAATCAAGACATCCCGGCAAGCTGTCCGAAATATAGAAAGAAAGCATACCGTCGGGGGCTGACAGTCCACCCCGCGTAATGAAAGTCGGGGTATTCATAAGGCCGAACAGCTTTGCAGCTTCGGCACAAGCTCAAGTGGCCGTCATATTATTCCGCAGGCTTTTTTAAGCTCCTGAGATTTTTCTGGCAGGTAGACATGGCTGACCGTGCACGGGATATTTCTTCGGTTAGAATTGCGCATCCAGCATCCTCCTGCGACTCCGGCATAAAGATTTCGTTAAAGACTGTCTCCCGCGCGGGAGATGAACGAGTTTTTTTGTAAGTTGTAAAATAAAGATTCCAAAAAAGATGACTCATACTGAGAACTC
>CAZPLL010000055.1:0-11769 GCA_964587485.1 uncultured Oscillospiraceae bacterium
TGGCAGCCGCAAGAGCAGTGCTCATCGTGCTCCTGCTCTTCGTGGTTGTGGTGATGATGCTCGTGCTCATGGTCGTGGCAACCGCAGGTGCAGTGCTCGTCGTGCTCGTGATGTTGGTGATGGTGCTCGTGCGCTTCATGTTCCATGTGTTCCATCTCCGCTTTGAGCGCGTCCCCATCCATAACGGCCTTGATCTGCGCCCCGTCAAGCTTTGCCCAAGGGGTGGTAATAAGGCTCGCGGTGGGGTTGAGCTTTGTCAAAAGCTCGCTTGCGGCAAGGATCTTGCTTTCGGAAGCAGTGTCGGTGCGGCTCATGACGATAAGGCTTGCGTTTTCCACCTGATCGTTGAAAAACTCGCCGAAGTTGCGCATATACATACGGCACTTGCCGGCGTCGACAACGGTGATCTTGGCACCGATGACCGCGCCCTCTACGCGGGAAACAGCGGCGGCAACGTCTGAAAGCTTGCCGACACCGGAGGGCTCGATGATAATGCGGTCAGGCGCATACTCGTCCATGACCTTTTTGAGAGCCTTGGTAAAGTCGCCCACCAGCGTACAGCAGATACAGCCGGAATTCATCTCGGTTATCTCGATGCCCGCGTCCCTGAGGAAGCCGCCGTCAATGGCGATCTCGCCGAACTCGTTCTCGATGAGGACAAGCTTTTCTCCCCTGTATGCCTCGGCTATCAGCTTGCGGATGAGCGTAGTCTTGCCCGCGCCGAGAAAGCCGGAAAATATGTCTATCTTTGTCATGATAAAAGCCTCCGTAAAGAATTATTTCTAAATAAGTATTATAACACCTTTTTTCGTTTCTTACAAGTGATACGGTGTGTTTTTGCACCAATACGCGCCGCGTCCCTCAAAGTCCCCTCCCCTGACGGCAGAAACTCCGCTGTGTTATTGCAAAATGCGCCGATATGAGCTATAATATGATAAGTTCAGAAGGAGGCTTGATGCCGAAATGAAAGGAATCATTCTTGCCGGTGGCTCCGGCACCCGTCTCTATCCGATAACACGCTCCATTTCAAAGCAGATACTTCCTGTATACGACAAGCCGATGATATACTATCCGCTGTCCGTGCTCATGCTGGCCGGGATACGCGAGGTTCTTATCATCTCCACGCCGCGTGATATTCACGCCTTCCGCGAGCTGTTCGGCAGTGGCGAGGCGCTGGGGCTTCGTCTTGAGTACGCCGTGCAGGAGGAGCCGAAGGGTATCGCCCAGGCGTTCCTCATCGGCGAGGACTTCATCGGCGATGACAAGGTCTGCCTCATTCTGGGCGACAATATTTTCTACGGCGGCGGCATCACCCCCGCTGTCAAAAAGGCGGCAAAGCTTGACCACGGCGCGGTGATATTCGGCTACGCGGTGCCGAATCCCTCGGCCTTCGGCGTCGTGGAGTTTGACGAGAACAGAAATGTCCTCTCCATTGAGGAAAAGCCCGAGGTGCCCAAGTCAAACTACGCCGTGCCGGGTCTTTACTTTTATGATAATAACGTGGTCTCCATCGCGAAAAGCATCGCTCCCTCCGGGCGCGGCGAGCTTGAGATAACGGCGGTGAATAACGAGTATCTCCGTCGCGGCGAGCTGAAAGTCAGTCTCTTCGGCCGCGGTCTCGCGTGGCTTGATACCGGCACGCATGAGAGCCTTCTGGAGGCGGCAAACTTCGTCTCCATCATCCAAAAGCGGCAGGGTATGTATGTCGCCTGTGTCGAGGAGATTGCTTTCCGTATGGGCTACATAGATCGGGAACAGCTTATCAGGCTTGCTCAGCCGCTCCTCAAAACGGATTACGGAAGATATCTCATCAGGGTCGCGGAGGGTGAAATATGAAAAGAGTTCTTGTTACAGGCGGCGCGGGCTTCATCGGCTCGAACTTTATCCACTATATTCTCTCGAAGCGGGATGACGTGGAAACTCTCGTCAATCTCGACCTGCTCACCTATGCCGGCAACCTTGAAAACCTCGTATCCGTCAAGGACGATAAGCGCTATGCTTTTGTACACGGGGATATACGGGACAAGGCACTCGTGGAGGAGCTTTTCAGCCGCTATGAATTCGACACGGTGGTGCATTTCGCCGCCGAGTCGCACGTTGACCGCAGTATAGTGGAGCCGGAGATCTTCCTGACCACCAACATCGTCGGCAGTCAGACCCTCCTTGACGCCGCAAAGCGCCACTGGAAGCTCGATCCGGACAACAAATACTCTCGCGAATACAGGGAGGGTGTTGTATATCTACAGGTATCCACCGACGAGGTGTACGGCGCGCTGGGCAAGACCGGTATGTTCACCGAGACTACCCCCATCGCTCCAAACAGCCCCTACTCGGCATCCAAGGCGAGCGCGGATCTCGTTGTCCGGGCCTATCACCGCACCTACGGTATGCCCGTGAATATCACCCGCTGTTCAAATAACTACGGCCCCTTCCAGTTCCCCGAAAAGCTTATCCCCCTCATGCTCCACAACGCGAAGAGCAACAAGTCTCTCCCCGTCTACGGCGACGGTATGCAGATACGCGACTGGCTCCACGTCTCCGACCATTGCAGCGCCATTGAGACCGTGCTTGACCGTGGCGTGCGCGGCGAGGTATACAACATCGGCGGCAACAACGAACGCGCGAATATCGAGATAGTCCGGCTAATCCTTGACGAGCTTGAAAAGCCGGAAAGCCTCATCACCTACGTTCAGGACCGTCCAGGCCATGACCGCCGCTATGCCATAGACAACACCAAGATCACCACCCAGCTCGGCTGGGAGCCGAAGTATACCTTCCGCGACGGTATGCACGAGACTATCGAATGGTATCTCCGCAACAGCGAATGGGTCGATCACGTCGTTTCGGGAGATTACCTTGATTATTACAGCAAAATGTACGGCTGATATGTAGCTGTAATTTTATATCCACTGCTCACAGCAGACGCAAAAGGGCCGTCGGCTTTTCGCAAATCGCGATCAGCGGACGGTCCTTTTTTGTGTTCGGTCGTTATGCTCCAGGCAGAGCTTACTTCTCCGCGCTCTCTCCGGGGACGCCCTGATGATGGAGGCATGTCAGTTCAACGGCATTATCGCGCATAGTATTATGCCTGCGCTCGAAATGCGGCTCAATGCGATAGCGAACGGCAAGGCCGACGTGCAGATCATCCACCCAATGCGTAAAGCGTCTGACATTAAAATAATGGTCCATGCCCGTCTCATCATCGCGGACAAATCCGCTGTTGCCATGGGGCAGGACACGCACGACCCTGCCCGTGCGGTAGACATTCTCATCAGGCGGCGCAGGGACAGCGCTTTCCGTCGCGGCGGGAATCTCCTGTGGAGCAGGCGTCTTTTCGGTGGAAAGGCTCTCCGTGGTGGCGGGCTCTGTGGTTTTCCGCTCCACGGTGTGCGCCACCGGTGCGGTCTCGTGTGCGGGTGTTTCCTGCGGCGGGGCAGGCTGTCGCACGGGCTCCGTCTCAGTAACAGCGGGTATCGGAGCGCTGTCGCGCGGCTCATCCCCGGCAGGCTTTTCCTTCGCCCGGTCGGCCTCTATAAGTCCCCTGTCCGTGAGGATGGAGTATCCGTAGGCCGTCAGAAACCTTGCGCCGTGCGGAAAATATCCCAGCGCGGTGCACAGGCGCGCCGCCGGCTTATCCAGCGCGGCATGATCCCACTCGGCCCAGATTATGGTCCTGTCCGGCCACGATGAATCGAGGCGCTTAAAGAACTCTCCCAGAAGTTCCTTAAGCTCCTGCGGCTCTTCTCCCGGGGCATAGAGTATTTTCATATCGTCCATTTCGTGTTCTCCTTACGGAATTCTTTTGAGAGTAGAGCTTTCCCCGCTTTCGGGCAGGGTAACGGTAATTTCATCCTGTGAAATTATTTCAAAATCATATATTGCCACGGCAAACGCCTCGCCGCCGTCGTCGGTCTTGACACCGTACATACCGCCGTTCGTGAAGCCGTAGCTTTCGCACTCGTCATCGAGCGGGAGGTTTGTGCTCCATGAGAGAGAGCCATCGACATTCTCCACGGAGAAGTATCTTTCACCGCTCTCGTCCTCCCAGCGTCCCTCAAGAAAAGCGAAGGCGCGGCGGTTATCGGAGAACACATACTGCGCCGTCAGCTTTTCGTCCGCGAGGTCGGCTTTGATGCGGGAGAATACGTTTATGCTTCCGTCATAATAGCAGGTGACGCGCAGGGAATCCCCGGCAAGCAGGTCGAACCCAAATGCCTTTTCATATTCCACATTGTCCTTGTCCACAACGGTGAACGCGCAGAGCACGCCCTTGTAAAAATCAATGAAATCACAGTCCGGGCAGGGCAGATCCGTGCTGAAATCTATCGTTCCGTCGGCACCGCGGGTAAAGGAAACGTAATTGTCGTTGGCACTTATCCACGCGCCGGAGAGCACCTTATAGGCGCTGTCCATGCTTGAGAAAACGCCGTAATCCTCCTCCGCCTCGACAGCAACGGTGGGGGCAGGCTCATCTATATCAGGCTCATTCTCTCCGGGCACGGCACTCCGGCACGCCGAAAGAGTGAGCATTATTATCAAACTCAGAGATATCAATACTTTTTTCATATGAAGCTTTTACCTGAAACCGCCCCATTGCGGGGCGGTTTGATCACTATCATTTTCACCGCGGCGGCAGACCGCCGCTCGTCACGTCGACCCTATATCAGAGCCGTTATCACCTGTAAATGTGTATTGTCAAATTATCACTTGGTTATGACAATGCCCGTCGTGCAGCTTCCGTCTGCAAAGACAAACATTATCCGGCATTCGCCAAGCTCGAGAGCCTCAAGGACTTCCGCGGCAATAACAACATTGCCGTCTTCGTCGATCTCGAACTCGACCTCTTCGCCGTTGATGAGAACCTTGACGAGATTGCTTCCGCCAACGTTCAGGGTGAACTTCAGGGTGTCGTTACTGCCCTGAGTCCATGTCTGATTCAGACCCTCGACGACCCAGTACTTGGCCACCGGAGTCTCGGGTGCTATGACAGTGTACATGCCGTCCTTCTCGACGATGCTCGCGCCACTGACCATATAGTCTCTGATGGAGCCGCTCGTCTTCGGGCCGGACTCGCCCTCAAAGGTCTCAACCGTATCGGTTGAGAAGCTACCGCCATTGATAGTCAGAGAAACCTTTTCATTTCTCTGGATCGTACCGTTGAACGTACCGTCATTGATGGTAAGGCTGCCCATGGTCTGATTATCATCCCATCTTGCGGTAATGTTTCCGGTAGAGGTAAAGGTACCGCCGTTGATGATGGTTTCGCCCTGGCAACCGGTATCGACTGTGTCACCGTAAACACCGAACAGCCACTCGCCGTTGGAACGGCTGAACTCGCCGCCGTTGATGGTTGCATTAACGCCGGAGTTCTGCAGGAAGCAGCCGTCAAAGGTACCGCCGTTGATGATGACTGTGCCTCTGGTGTCGTTCTTTATTATTGTGCGTCCGGACACGGCCTTGAAATCGCCGCCGTTGATGGTGAGCGTAGGCTCGGGAACGTTGTCGCCCGACCAGTCATTGTAGTTATCAATGTAGGCCCAGGTGCCGCCGCCTTCAAGCTTGAACCCGTCGTTGATGGTCATGGTGTTGCGGTTTGATATGACGCGGCTGCCGTTGGCGTTAGTAAATGTACCGCCGTTGAGGTAGGCCGTGCCGTTATTCACGATTCCGCGGCTCCAGTCTCCCTTTGTATGGACAACGCCCGTCTTGTCGGCAGAGGAGTCCTCGACAGTCAGAGTTCCCTCGTTTACTATCATGTAAATGCCGCGGACGCCGTCCTTGATCTTGAGGGTCTTGCCGTTGAGGTCGATGGTGACGTTCTTGTCGCTGGCAATGGTGATCTGCTTGGAAACATCAATGTTGGCGTCAATGATTATCGTCTGGCCGGAATATGCCTCGTCGATGGCCTTTTGCAGGTCTTCCTCCGTCGTGACCTTGGCAGGGTCATTCATGTCGGTGACGCAAATGACATACTCAACGCCGCCAATGGTGAGGACGAGCTTCTGCTCGGTATCAAATGCGGACTTGGTCGTAAGCGTCCAGCCGCTCTCTCCCTGCTCGACGGTGAAAAGCTCATCGGCGTCGCCGGAGGCGGCACTGATCTCGCCCTCGAAGCCGAGAGCCTTGACTATCTCACCGAGATCGAACACATCGCCGCCGCGAAGACCGTCCATTTTATAGACGTTTTCGCCGTAGGCAAGCTCGACCTGGAAGCCGGGCTTGGTCTCCTCCTCGGGCTCTGCGGGAGTCTCGGGCTCCGCGGGAGCTTCGGGCTCTGCCGGGGCTTCGGGCTCTGCCGGGGCTTCGGGCTCTGCCGGGGCTTCGGGCTCTGCGGGAGACTCGGGTTCTGCGGGAGCTTCAGGCTCTGCGGGAGCCTCAGCCGCCGCGGGAGTGTCCACCTCCTCCGCATAGGCACAGGTCGGGATGAGCGCAAGGCATACTATCAGAGACAATATGAGCGCAAATACCAGTTTCTTTCCTTTCATTACTTTTTCCTCCTTTCTTCAAAAATCATATTAACTCCGGTAAGCGGAGATAATACCGTGCTGATAAAGACCGCGCGGGCGCATACGCCCCCGACGGCCGGTTAATTAAAGTCCATTATCTTTCATGCAATGAAAGATACCGCATGCGGTGCCGAAAATTTGACCTCCGGCACATTGCAGCCGATAAGATATCATGTGTATGATGTCAATAACCGTCTCATGCGGCTTTCGGACACAACTTCATTTTCATTATATCATCTAATCAATAAAATGCAAGTGTTTTATCGAGAATTTCATATGAGTGTATAGACAAAAGCCCCCGCTTTTACCCATCAAATACGGAGGCTTTATAAGCTCAATCGCAGACGCGGAACGTCCGTGTCTGCGATTTTGGATTGTGATATGGTATGCTTACTCCTTGACACTACCCATGGAGACACCCTCGACGATATAGCGCGAGAGGATGAAGTACATGACGAACATGGGCAAAATGGTGATGGAAAGCGAAAGGAAAATGACACCGTAATCCGTCCGGAACGACTCGCCCATGAGCATTTGCACAAACATGGTGAGCGTCTTTTTGTTCGTGGAATTGATGATGAGGCTGGGAAGGAAGAGGTTATTCCAGCTTGCGACAAACTGGAAAATGGCCTGGGTGGCAAGAGCGGGCTTCATAATAGGGAGGACAACGGTATTAAAGGTATGGAACTCGCCCGAGCCGTCAATGCGCGCGGCCTCCACTACCTCCAGCGGCAACGCGCCGAGGAGATACTGCCGCATGAAGAACACTACAGCAGGCGTGGTGATGCCGGGGAGGATGAGCGGCCAGTAGGTATCTATCAGGCCGAGCTTTATCATGAACTTATAATAGCCGACGGCGTAGACCTGAGTCGGCACCATCATGACACCGAGGATAAATGCCCACGCGAATTTTTTTGCCTTGAATTCGTAGGCGTGGATGCCATACGCGGTAAGCGCGGAGAAATATACCGAAAGCGCGGTGAACGGCACGGAAACGAGCAGAGAGTTGAGCATACTCTGAAACGCCGTGACACCAAGTCCACGCTGCTTCTGGTTGAAGGTCGCAATGTTCTTCGCAAGATAATCGCCGAATACAAAGGATATGCCGGACTTTACCTCGTTTGAGGAGCGGGTGGCGTTGACAAACATCAGGTAGAACGGCAGGAGGCTAACAAGACAGAGGAGGATGAACACCGCAGTGCGGATGCGCATACTGCGCGCGACCTGCGCACGGTCCGAAAGACGCTTATCTGTCATTTCCGTTGCCTCCTTTCATCACAGCGTGTCTGCGGCGGCGGGGCAGGGTATCGGTCTGCCGCATGGTATAAAGCAGGACAAGGCTGACGAGCATGGTAACGACAAAGAGGAGTATCGACACGGCGCTCGCGCGGCCGAGGTCCGTTGTGTAGAGGCGCATGATATACATGGTGACGGTGGTACTGGTGTCGTCCGGCATACCGATGGAGCCGGAGACATTAAAGAGCGCGGGGATATCGTAAAGCTGGAGCCCGCCGATGGCGGAGGTGACGAGAACGTACATCAGAACCGGCTTTAGAAGCGGCAGGGTTATGCGCGTGAATTTCTGCCAGCCGCTCGCCCCGTCGATATCCGCGGCCTCGTACAGGGAGCTGTTGATGCCGAGCATACCGGAGATGAGCAGGAGCGTAGTATTACCGTACCACATCCAGAAGAGGATAAACGATATGGCAAGGCTCGTACCCCATTTGCTGGTCATGATGTTCGCGTCCTGCGAGATCCAGCCGAGGTTGCGCAGAGCCGTCATCACGGGGCCGAACTGGTTGAGGAATGCGTAGAAAAGCATCGAGATGGAGGCGGCGGTGATAATGTTCGGCATATAGATCATGATCTTATACAGCCCGCGCGCCTTGAGCTTCTTGCGGTTATCCGTGAGCCACGCGGCAAGCAGCAGGCTCAGCAGTATCTGCGGGACGAAGTTGAAGAACCAGATGCGGATGGTATTGCCAAGATACTTGAGGAAATACGGCGTTTCGCCCTCGACCATGCCGAGAAGCTTTTTATAATTCAGCAGTCCCGCGAAGGAGACTGTTTCTTTCAAATTTCGCGTTGTGTACTCAAAGAGACTGTAGTAGAACGTGCTGAGCAGCGGCCAGAGTGAAAAGATCGCGTACACAATAAAGAACGGCAGAATGAAATAGTAGCCGTAACGACTGTAGTTGACGGAACGGGGTGCTTTATTCTTTCTTTGTTTCAAGGCTTTCACATCCCCTTTTCAGGATTATCCGAAAATGCGGAAATACGCCCTCCCGCCCATGACGGGAGGGCGTAATGTTCAGTAGTGCTTAACAGGTCTTACCGTGCGAATCAGGCGATCTTGAGGTAAGAGAAGGTGTCGTGGATGGAGCTGACGAAGGAGGCGATGGCCGCATCGAGGTCGCCGCCGGCAACGTAAGCGTCAACAGCCGCGGGGAGGAGGTTCTCGCAGATCTTCTGATCCTCGCCGACTGCAAGGACGTTTATACCGTCGCACTTGTCGGCAAAGAACTTGACGATGTCCTGATCGTTGGAGCACTTGAAGGTGCTGGTCGTGCCGGAGCCGTGCTCTTCGATGTAGGCAATGGCTTCCTTGTTGTTGACGAAGTCACCGTTGGCGGAGTTGATGGCGATCATGGACTCGGTGTTGCAGGTGGTGTAGTAGAGGATCTTCTGAGCAAGCTCAAGGTCAGAGCACTCGGCAGTGGCCGCAAGGCCGGTGCCGCCCCAGTAGTAAGCCTGGGGACCCTGAACGAGGACGCAGTTGCCGGACCAGGTGTCGGTCAGGCACCAGTAGGTGTACCAGGGGCAGCCGGTGAAGGCAATGCAGGCCTCGGTGGTCTCGCCGTCGCCGTCCTTGAGTGCGGCCCAGTCGGTATCCCACATCTTGGCGTTGAAGGTCAGGCCGTCGAGCTGCTTTGCAAGCTCGAAGTACTCCTTGATGGCTTCATCGACAACGATGTTGTCATTTTCGTCATACCATGCGGTGGTGCGTGCGCCGTTGCAGAAAACGTACTTGAGGTCATCTGCGCCGGAGAGGAGCTTGACCTTGCCGCCGGAGGCTTCGTTGACGGAAGCGGAGACTTCGACTACCTTTTCCCAGGTGCCGAGCATTTCCTGAAGCTCATCGGGGTCGGTGGTGCCGAGGTACTTCTCGGCGAGGTCGGTACGGATCTGCCATCCGCCGGGAGTGGCCTGCCAGAAGAGGGCGTAGGTGTCGCCGGTGGCGGCGTCGCTGCCGAGGGAGAGGTTGTAGTCATACATATTGGCCATGTCAGCATCGGTGATGCCCAGATCCTTGACATTCTTGAGAAGGCCGGACTGGACGTACTTCTGAACATAGCCGACCTCAAGGAGCATGATGTCGGGGTACTGCTCATTGGTGGGGTCTGCAAGGATGGCGTCTATCTTCTCCTGATAGATGCTGGAGTCGCCGACATTGACGAACTCAACGCGGGCGATCTCTTCCTCGCTCAGGTACTGCGGGAGAACCTGCTCGAGAATGGTAACGAAGTCGGTGTTCCATGCCCAGACATAGAACGGCTCGGCAGACGCGGCTTCCTCGGCGGGAGTCTCAACGACTGCGGGCTCCTCGACAGGTGTGGTATCCTCAGCGGGAGCTGCGGTCTGGCCGCAGGCGCAGAGAGCGAACACCATGACAAGGGCAAGAATGAGTGCTAATGCCTTTTTCATTAAGATATTCCTCCTAATTATTTTGTGATTTATTTTTCACTGCAAAGCAGTTATCACCTTATTTGCCGTTTATGTCCGCAACGGATGAGCGGACGCGGATGTGACCGTTGACAATCACGCGGTCAAGCAGTGTGGTTCTCGGCCTCTCGATGAGATCGACCAGTCCCTTTGCCGCGATGCGGCCGAGCTCGACCGTGTTCTGGCAATAGGTCGTGAGCTTGGGGCTGACTATCTCGGCAAGGCCGATGCCGTCGTAGCCGATGGCAGAGATATCCTCCGGGATACGAAGTCCCATTTCGTTTATGGCGTTCATGCCGCCGATGTAGGAATAATCGTCGGGGAAGAAAATGCAGGTCGGGCGGGGGGTGAGACTTAAAAGCTCCCGCGTGACACGGGCGCATCCGTCGGCGTCGTGGTAGCGGCTTTCGCGGATATACTCCTCCGCGACATCAAGCCCGCACTCGTCACACGCACGGTAGAAGCCGGTGAGGCGGTTTTCCGTGACGGCGGTGCGCTCGCCATGAATGTAGGCGATATGCCGGTGACCCATGGAATAGGCGTAGCGGACAAGCTCGCTCATGCCGTTTACGTTGTCGGAGACCACTGCAAGGCGGTTATTGAAAATATGGTCGATGGTGACGACAGGGATCTCGGATGCAACAAGCTCCTGCACCTGCGGGTCGTTAAAATCGACAGAGGCGATGATAACGCCGTCCACGCCGCGATAACGGCAGTGCTGTAAATAGCTTGATGCGCGGCGGCCTATGTTCTTATTGATAAATGTAACGTCATAGCCCTGAGCCTCGGCCTCGACCTTGAGGCTGTCGAGCACGGCGGAAAAGTATTCGTGCGCGAGGCCGCTGCTCTGCTCGTCAACAAAGAGTATGCCGATATTGAAGGTTCGATTCGTTTTAAGTGCGCGGGCGGCAGAGTTCGTCATATAGCCGAGCTCGTCTGCCATGCGGACAATGCGCACCCTCGTCTCCTCGCCGATATCCGGCTGGCCGTTCAGCGCCTTGCTGACCGTGGCGATGGACACGCCGCAACGCTGTGCGATCTCTTTCATTGAAACCATATGTAACTCATTTCTCCCATCGCACGACTTAACCGTTTAAGCAATTCTAAAATATCGCATTTCGCCTAAAAAAGCAAGCGTTTGTTTTCGCAAAATGAGCCATATCGCATATTTTTGGAACAACTGCACAGTTTGATTACGAAAATTTGTCTATCATGCTACAGAAAACTTTTTCTTAATTTTCGTAAGCTCCGGAGAACTGCACAAATCAGGCGTTGTATTTTGAACATAATCGCCAAAACAGACTTTTCGGCGCAAAAAGCTATTGCATTTAGTTTGAAAATCGTATATTGTTTAAGGGTATTATTACGCACTTAAACGGTTTCGGACAGAACCGCAAAACATACGCCAAACTTCTCTGGAGGAAAGTCTTATGAGGTACGGACATTTTGACGATGCCGCGAAGGAATATGTCATCGATACACCGCGCACTCCCCTGCCGTGGATAAACTATCTCGGCAGTGACGATTTTTTCACGATAGT
>CAZPLL010000056.1:0-11695 GCA_964587485.1 uncultured Oscillospiraceae bacterium
ACCGTCATGGACAATATCCGCTATGGCCGTCTGGACGCTACGGACGAGGAGTGCATTGCCGCGGCGAAGCTTGCGGGCGCGGACGATTTCATCACACGTCTCCCCGGCGGCTACGATACGGAGCTTTCCAATAACGGCGCAAATCTCTCTCAGGGTCAGCGCCAGCTCATAGCCATCGCGCGCGCCGCCGTTGCGGATCCCCCTGTCATGATACTTGACGAGGCGACCTCCTCCATCGACACGCGCACCGAGGCCATCGTCCAGCGCGGCATGGATAAGCTCATGGAGGGGCGCACCGTGTTCGTCATCGCTCACCGCCTGTCCACCGTAATGAACTCCGACGTTATCATGGTGCTCGACCACGGGCGGATAATTGAGCGCGGCAGCCACGAAAAGCTCCTTGCCGAAAAGGGCACCTATTACCAGCTCTATACCGGCGCCTTCGAGCTTGAGTGATTAATATTGCTTGAATATTAATACAGTGTAATATTAGTGTAGCAAACAGGGCTGGTCCGTATCGGGCCAGCCCTGTTATATACGCTAAAGGCTTGGTATCTCTATCATACATAACAATAACCGTAAAGCAAAACCGCCACTCGGCCAAGTGACGGTTTCGTAGCTTCAGCTATAGATTGTTTCTTCGTCTGAGTTAACCGCTTGTCGCAATACTCCTCGCACATTTATTTACCGCCCGTTCCGTGCTTTTGCCAAGCGTGAGAGCGGGTGTTTTCCGTATAATTCCGTCACGAGTCCGCGAGCTTTGCGATACTGCTGATGATACTGCCGTTTATGCTTCCGGTCAGAGCGCGGTTATAATTGCAGATAAACGTCCCGGAGATGAGTATCATCATCGCCTCGGCCTCGGCACTGCCGACCTCCTCGCCGTAGATGGCGACAAGACAGCGCTCCATCACCCTGCGCCACTCGCGAAACTCCTCCGTGACCATCTGCCCTATCTCCTCGCTGTAGTGCCCGAGAACATAGGTCTGCGTCGTGGCGTTCGGACGCAGCTCCCCCTCGGGCGCGTCGGCGACGTACTCCATAAAGGCGTTCATGTACTCAAGGTTCGATCCATAGTCCTTTCTGCTGTGGGTGCTGAACCAGTCCATACAGTGCCTTGACATATACTCCCGCGTGTATTTCACATAGCTCAGAACGAGCTCGTCCTTGCTCCCAAAATAATTGAGGAGCTTCGGATGTGACATACCGGCCTCGGCGGCGATGTCGCGGAGCGTCACCTTGTCGATGGGCTTTCTCTCTATGCAGCGCTGGAAGGCAAGAAGTATCTCCATGCGCACCTTTTCTCTGTCAACAATAATAGGCATGGCTTGAGTTTAGCACGGCAAAACCGTTTGGTCAACAAAAAAACCTTGACACGGCAGGCAGAGAGTGATAGTTTATATTTACCAAGTGGTCAATTATGGCCGTTGGGTAAATAACTTTGGGGAGGATTCATCATGTCCGAAGCTCAGAAGAATACCGTAAAGCTTCTTGACACCAAGCTGGACGCAAAAACCGTCAAAACCCTTACCACCTGCGCACTCGTTATGATAGCCGCCGTGCTCATCCATGACGGCGACCACATCCGTCAGGCTCTCAACTGGGGCTACTCCATACCCGTTTCCCTCTGGGTGCTCAATCTGACGGTCTATGTACTGCCGGTCGTAACGCTGTTTCTCGCAAAGAGCGGCAGAATGTCCGCCACGCTTGTCGGCGCGGTAGCCGGAGTGTTCACCACCGCCTCGTTTCTCATACTGCACCTGTGCGGCTCGTTCACCGGCAACTGGGGCGTGTGGAATTTCTCGTATTTTGACCTTATAAAGGGCGTCACCTACAACGGCGTTTTCTATCAGGGCATTGACTGGCTGAGCTGGGTGCTGCTGTTCCACATTCCGGTGTGCTGTCTGCCCTGCTCATGGGTGTGCTTCAAAAAGTACCTCGAAATCAAAAATGCGGCAAAATAACATCACCGTGGACTGCCCGACCTGTAGCGACGCGGATAGCGAGCTCGGCGGCAGACTGAAGCTTTTAAGGACGCTTTGCACAAGCGTCCTTTTGACAATGCCCCTTTTCTGGAACATGAGGCCGCTGATACAGCTTGTCATTGCGACGCTCATACAGTTCTGGCCGGGGATGTATTTTTACAAAAGCGCGTGGTCGTCGCTTCGGCGGCGGGTGATGGGGATGGATCTTCTCGTGGCGCTGTCCACGACGGTCATATATCTCCACAGCGCCTATACCGCCCTGACGGTGCAGAACAACGTGAAGCTGTACTTCCTGTCCGAGGGCGTGCTCCTCTCGCTCATACTCTTCGGAAAGTACATGGAGAGCACGTCGAGATATGAGGCGTCGGAGGCGATAAGAAAGCTCATCCGTCTACAGCCTGAGACGGCGACCGTCCTGCGCGCAGACGGGGAGCATACCGTCGGCATCGACGAGCTGACGGAGGAGGACGTCCTCCTCATCCGAAGCGGGGAGCGTATCCCCATCGACGGCGAGCTCATCGGCGGCGAATGTCGCGTGGATGAGTCCATGCTGACCGGAGAGAGCGGCCTTATCCCGAAGCACAGCGGCGACAGGCTCTGCTGCGGCACGCTCTGCCGCGACGGTGAGGCACGCCTTTCCTGCCGCGACATCGCCAGAAAGACGACACTACAGCAGATAATCGACATTGTGAGCGCCGCGCAGGGTGAAAAAGCGCCCATCGCACGCCTTGCGGACAAAATCGCCTCGGTGTTCGTCCCCGTCGTGATAGTGATCGCCGTCGGTGTTTTCTTCCTGCGTTACTTCGTCATCGAGCCGGGAGACGCGGGCGCAGCGGTGAGCTGCGTCTGCGCGACGCTGGTCATAGCGTGCCCGTGCGCGCTGGGTCTTGCAACGCCTACCTCCATCATGACCGGCTCGGGGCGTGCGGCGGAGCTGGGCGTACTGTTTCGCGGCGGTGAACAGCTTGAAACGGCGTACCGCGTGGACACCGTTGTGTTCGACAAGACCGGCACACTGACGCTCGGCCTCAGCGAGGGCGAGGAAGCGCTTCGCCCCGGCGCGGTCGAAACGGTCAGGGCGCTCGAGCGGCGCGGCATGGAGATATGGATGATAAGCGGAGACAGGCGGGAAAAGGCCGAGATGGTCGCGAAGCTGCTCGGCATACAAAACGTCCTCTGCGAGGTGCTCCCCGCGGATAAGTCCGACGCGGTGAAGGCACTCCGGGCAAAGGGGAAGCGTGTCTGCTTCGTCGGTGACGGCATCAATGACTCTCCCGCTCTTGTCTGTGCGGACATCGGGGTCGCGCTCGGCTGCGGCACGGATATCGCGATATCGTCGGCGGATGTGATGATCGTCGGCAACGGCATCGACGGCGTAAAAGCCGTTTTCGACATCTCGGCGGCTACCATGAGAAACGTGCGGCAGAATCTCATCTGGGCGCTGGTATACAATATAATATGTATTCCGCTCGCGGCGGCGGGGATAATCAACCCCTCCATCGCGGCGGCGGCCATGGCGCTCAGCTCCAACGGCGTACTGCTAAACGCACTGAGGTTGAAAAAATATGGTAACTGAGACATTTGAAAGCCGGGTAGACGGGATGATCTGTCCGCAGTGTGAGGACGAGATAGCCCACGCACTGCTTCTTCGGCGCGGCATTGTCGGCTGTGAGGTGAGCTATCGGAAAAGCCGCGTCACGGCAGAGTACGACCCGCTCCTCATATCCCCGGATGAGATAGAAAAGACTCTCGCCTCCGTCGGCTACCCGGCAGGAGACGGGAAAAGCGGCCTGCGTGCGGACCTTATCTCCGCGATAGCGGTGGTGGCGCTCTATTTTCTCGTCCCGACGCTGACCGGGCTTGTCAGCGTCCCGGCGGCGGAGAGCGGCGCGGGTGTGGGCGCGCTGTTTGTGACCGGCGTGCTGACCGGCGTTCACTGCATCGGAATGTGCGGCGGCATAATGCTCTCGCAGGGCGGCGCGCTCATGTATAACGTCGGGCGGCTCGTGAGCTATGCGCTCATGGGCGCGGTGTTCGGCGCGCTCGGCACGTCGTTCGGGTACGACAGCGAAATGAAAAGTATGCTCTTTACCGTCTGCGGACTGCTGGTGGTGCTCACGGGGCTCAAGATGTGGGGCGTGCCGTTTCTGCGGCAGATAAGTCCCGAGCTTCCGAAGCCCTGCCGCTTCAGGGGTCGCGCCCTCGTCGTCGGTCTGATGACGGGGCTGATGCCCTGCGGGGCGCTCACGTCGATGTGGCTGATCGCAGCCTCCTCCGGCTCGCCTTTGCGCGGCGCTCTCGATATGCTCTCCTTCGGGGCGGGGACGTGCGTGTTCATGCTCGCGTTCGGGCTTTTCGGCGCGTTCATCCCGAAGAAATATAATAAGTATATTTTGAAGGCAAGCACGGTTTTTATTGTCGCGTTGGGCTTGATTCTTATGACAAAAGGGCTTAAACTGTTATAAAGCGTGAAAGGAGCGGTAACGGTGGGCGAGAGGATAGTTATTCACACACTGCGCTGTGGGACGATGAACGTCCTGCCGCGTGAGCGCTATATCAGGGATGGCGGACTGCTCCGACAGCGTATCACTCTGCCGGTGAACGCCTTTCTCATCGAGCACCCGAAGCACGGGCGCATACTTCTGGACACCGGCTGGTCATCCGACTGCCGCGACATTCTCCCGAAGCACCTTATGAGCTTCTACGAGCCGAGCATCAAAAGCGGCGAGACGGCCGCGGAGCAGCTTGAGGAAATGGGACTGAGGCCGGAGGATATCGACCTTGTTCTCCTCACGCATCTGGACATTGACCACACCTGCGCGCTGAAGGACTTTGCGCACGCCGCGGGACGTATCGTCTGCGCCGAGCTTGAGTATTTCTATTCCTGCCGTGCCGTTTACAAAATGCGTCAGGTCTGGGACACATGGATGCCGTTCGCGGATAAAATAGAGCGCATCCACTACCGCGCAAGCGTGCTGGGGCCGACGGGTCGTGGCTTCGACCTCTTCGGGGATGAGAGCGTTCTGTGCATATACTCCCCCGGCCACACCGACGGCATTTTCACCACCCTCGTCAGCCGCGAGCCGACCAACAGATTCAAGGCCGTCGGCGGGGGCGTTTACTGGGGCGACTACGCGGCCTTCGCTTCGGACGTCGCGTTCTGCGAAGAGAATCTGCGTGACTCGGTGATACCCGGCTACGGCTTCGACCGCGGTATGCAGGCAAAGTCTCTTGAGTTTTTGCAGACCCTCCGCCGTGACGGGAAATGCCGCGCCATGCTCTACTCCCACAGTGATGCCCCCGCGCGTATCGAGATATGACCCGCTCCCGAAATGCCCGGACAGCAAACCGGATATGAACTGACCCTCCGCCGGAATACCGATTTCCGACGGAGGGTTTTCTTTCTTTATGCGGGCAGATAGTTCATGGGATCGACCCACGCATCATTGACCATTACCGCATAGTGCAGGTGTGTGCCCTGCCCGACCTCGCACAGGGCAGTCGTGCCGATGGAGCCGATGGTCTGCCCGGCCTCGACCTTAGCGCCGACGGTGACTGTGGGCACGGCGGCAAGGTTCGCGTAAAAGCTGCTCACGCCGTCGCCGTGGGAAATGCAGACCACGGTGCCGTAAAAGTCATCCTCGAAAACGGACTCGACGGTGCCGCTGTGGGCGGCGTTGACCGCGGTGCCGAGGGGCGCGGCGATATCCACGCCCGCGTGAGTGCGCCAGTCGTGCAACGTCACATCATATGAGAGCGTATCAAGATTACAGCTTCTCTCTATCTCGCCCACGACGGGCCAGACGTAGACCTTCGCGGCGGCGGGGACAAGCTCGGCCTCATCCACGGTCTCCGTCTCGGCGATGCCGTCGGTGTTGATATGGGGCGGCTCGAGCTTTATGGGGTTCTCCTCTGCCATTACCGGCTCGGTGTCGTTGTCGAGAGAGGGTACGATGATCGTCTCGACGCGCCTGTTATCCGTAACGGCGGCACCGGTCGTTGCGTTATCTGCCATAGTCTCATTCCCGGCGGCCATCATCCATGCGGATACACCGATGACCGCGGCACACAGGAAAAGGACTATGTAGAAGCCCTTGCCTGTGAAAAATCCCTCCGGCTTTCCGCCGGAGCTTCTGATGCTCATAGTATAACCTCCGTCAAAAATAGGATTACGAGCCTATTTTTACCTCTAAACGGAGATATTATACATTTTATTTTATTTCCTGCTCGAGCTCGTCAAATACCTGCGCGGCTGTTGCGAATATTTCCCGCCTCCGATCGGCAAAAACGGTAGAATTATTTCACAAAGCTATGCTATAATATCGGGGCGAACAGATTGTCCGTAAATCTTTTCCTGTCGGGCAGAAAAAAGGACGGTGAGAGCATGAGGTACAAAATTGCGATTTGCGATGATTCCGACGCAGACAGACAATATGTTTTGAATATGGTTGAACGCTGGGCGGCGTCTGCCGGCCATGTGGTACATACCGACACATTTGCTTCCGCGGAGAGCTTCCTGTTCCACTACGCGGAGGAAAGCGACTACGACATTCTGCTCCTTGATATTGAAATGGGAGACATGGACGGCGTGACGATGGCAAAGCGGCTCCGCAGGAGCAACGATACCGTTCAGATCGTTTTCATCACCGGCTACTCCGACTATATCTCGGAGGGCTACGAGGTCGCGGCACTCCACTACCTGATGAAGCCGGTCGCGGAAGAAAAGCTCTGCTCTGTGCTCGACCGCGCCGCGGAGAAGCTTGCCAAAAACGAAAAAGTCCTGCACTTTGAGTCAGGCGGCGAAATGGTGCGTGTGCCGATTTATCAAATCCGCTATGCGGATGTGCTCGGTAACTACGTTACAATTCACGCACTCTCTGACGTCACGGTGAAAATGACGTTGGGCGAGCTTGAAAAACAGCTTGACGAGCGCTTCTATCGCGTGGGGCGCTCCGCGATCGTCAACCTGACGCAGGTCGGTCGTGTGACGAAAAAGGATATCTGGCTGAGCGACGGAACCGCCATCCCCCTCCCCCGTGGAGCATATGACGGCATCAACCGGGCGATAATCAACATGGGGTAGGCATATGGGATTATTTTCAAGGATAATAGAAAAGCAGATCGCTTCCTATCAGCACGAGCTGATCGAAACACATTACCGGGAAGTTGACAATATGTACCGTCAAATTCGCGGCTGGCGGCACGACTACCGCAACCACATCCAGACGATGAAGGCATACGCGGCGAACGGAGACCTCGACGCGATAAAAAATTATCTCGACCTGCTCGACGACGATCTGACCACCGTCGATACGGTTATCAAGACGGGAAACCCCATGACCGACGCCATTCTCAATTCCAAAATTTCGCTTGCAAAGGCGAAGGGTATTGAGGTCGTGGCAGACGCGCACATTCCCGTCAAGCTTAAATCCTCGGAGATCGACCTGTGCTGTATCATCGGCAATCTGTTTGACAACGCCATTGAAGCAAGCGCGAAGCTGCCGGAGGGTCAGCGTGTGATCCGCGTATATATGGATATGAAAAACACCCAGCTCTATATTTCCTTTACAAATCTTACGGCCGGTAAGAAGCTGAAAAAAGAGGGGACGCTGTTTCGCAGTACAAAGGGTGAGGGACACGGCTTCGGTCTTGTCCGTATAGACGCGATCGTGGAGCGGCTGGACGGATACATCAGCCGCAACAGTGAGGACGGGGCATTTACAACCGAAATACTGCTTCCGCAGACATAACCTGTCCCCTCCGGGGGAGCCCGGCGTGACGGCGTGCCACCTCTCCCAAGGTGAGAGACAAGGCGCTATCGCGCACATCGTGCTGCTGCGTTGCGTGTTTTTGTTGGTTTCTCAATATTCTCGGCTCCTCCTGCGGGGGAGCATGATTTCGTACTGAGAGGGAAAAGCAGCGATTCATCCCCCGGAAATGACGATTCGTCCCCGAGCCCATCCGGGGACGAATTTTTGTGTTATCCTGTGTACAGAAAGGACGGTGGTTTTTCGTGAAGAAAGAAAAATCTCCCAGGCCGAAATACAACATGGGGCAGAACTCATGGTACATGATAAAGCTTGCCTGGACGACGGGAGAGAAAAAGGTTATCGTGCTCAGCCTGCTGTCAGCACTTTTTGCGGTAGCGCTCAACCTCATCAATCTGTATGTTTCCCCCACGATACTTTCCGTGGTAGAGAGAAAAGCGGGCGTCGCGGAGTTGATTTTGACTATCGTGCTGTTCACCGCGGCTTTAATGGTCGTTTCTGCGGCAGGCGCATATATCAACGCAAACACCCTGTACGGGAGAGTCAGTGTGCGCTGTGAGATCATCAACCTGCTGAACAGGAAAATGGCGATGACCTCTTATCAGAACATCAATGACGAGAGCTTCAAAAAGCTGAAAATCAAGGTGCAGGGAACCGTCAATTCAAACAGCTCCGCCACGGAAGCCGTTTGGACGACGCTGACGGAGTTGACGACGAACATTGTCGGGTTCCTGTTTTATGTGGCGCTGATGTCCTCCATGGAGCCGCTTTTGCCGGTTGTGATCCTTGCCACGACCGTCATCTCGTATCTTGTAAGCAATCATCTGAACGGCTGGGGGTTCCGTCACCGTGATGAGGAAGCAGAGTATGACACCCAGATCTATTATCTTGACCGTTGCTCCAGCGATTTGCCGCTGGCCAAGGATATTCGTATTTTCGGCCTGCGGTCGTGGATAGATGAGGTGTATGCGAAAACCATGGCCGCATACACGGCATTTCACCGCAGGGCGCAGGGCGTTTATCTCTGGGCAAGGATCGTTGATCTTGTGCTCACCTTCCTGCGTAACGCATTTTGCTACGCTTACCTTATCGGGCTTGTCATCGGCGACGGGCTCAGCGTGTCGGAGTTTTTGCTGTTTTTCAGTGCCGTCGGCGGCTTTACCGCATGGGTATCGGGTATTCTCGGCGGCTTCAATACGCTCCACACGCAGTCCCTTGATATTTCCTCCGTTCGTGAATGTCTTGAGTTTCCCGAGCCTTTCAGGTTCGAGGACGGCGAAGCGATCAAGGCGGAGGAAAACAGACTTTACGAGATCAGGCTTGAAAATGTCTCCTACCGCTATCCCGGCGCGGACAGAGATACGCTCACGAATATCAATCTCACGCTTCATCCGGGCGAAAAGCTCGCCGTGGTCGGCTTGAACGGTGCCGGCAAAACAACGCTTATCAAGCTGATCTGCGGCTTCCTTGACCCTACCGGGGGACGTGTGCTCCTCGACGGAAAGGATATCAGGGATTATAACCGCAGAGATTACTACCGGATGTTCTCGGCGGTATTCCAGGAGTTCTCGCTCCTTGCCGGTACGATTGCGACCAATGTAGCGCAGGACAGCGCGGATATTGACATTGAGCGCGTTAAGGAATGTGTTGAAAAGGCAGGGCTCCGCAAAAAGATAGAAGCCCTGAAGGACGGATACGAAACCTGCCTGAACCGTGAGGTTTTTGAAAATGCGATACTTCTTTCCGGCGGCGAGACCCAGCGCCTGATGCTTGCCCGTGCGCTTTACAAGAACGCGCCGTTTATCGTACTCGACGAGCCGACGGCGGCGCTCGACCCCATCGCGGAGGCGGAAATGTACCGGAAATACAACGAAATGACAAGCGGTAAATCCTCCGTCTATATTTCTCACCGACTTGCATCCACCCGCTTCTGTGACCGCATCATTATGATTGAGAACGGCGGCATCGGTGAGGAGGGCACCCACGAGGAGCTTTTGAGGGCGGGCGGCAAATATGCCGAGCTCTTCGAGGTTCAGCGCAAATACTACAGGAAAGGAGAGAACGAAAATGAAGAAGGCTGAAAGCAGAGTGACCCCGAGCAGAGCCTTTCGCGCAAATGACCGGGCAGTGAAGCTCATTTATAAGCATTATCCCCAACTGGTTATTTCTCATTTGCTGAGCGTGGTGTGGAACGCGCTCACGCCTTACGTCGGTATTTTTCTCTCCGCGCTTGTGATCGACGAGCTTGCCGGGAGCAGGGACGTGCAGAGGCTTCAAGCTCTCGTAATGCTCACTCTTGCCTGCGCGGCGTTTATCGCGTTGGGTACGGCGCTTCTCAACAAATGGAAGGACACTCAAAGCGCCGGTGAGTGGCTGAAGATCGAGCATATCGTTTCGGAAAAAATGATGGATATGGATTATGTTGATCTTGATGATACGCATACTGCCGAAACGCTCTCCACCATCCGTCAGAACTTTACCGGCGGCGGCTGGGGACTTGGCAGAGTGCTCAAATGCTACGGGGAGCTTCTTTCCTCGGCCTTTACGATACTCGGCGGTCTTGCTCTCACGGTAACGCTGTTCGCCCGCAGAGTTCCCGCCGATGCCGGTGCGTTGACACTGCTCAATAACCCCGTGGTCGTTGTTGCCGTCATTGCCGTTATGCTGGCGGTTACCTTTGTCGCGCCTGTGCTCAACAACAAGGCGGGAAGCTATTTTGCAAAGCACGCCGATGACCACAATCTCGGAAATCGCCTGTTCAGCTTCTTCGGCTGGCTCGGATATTACAGTGCCCTTGCAACCGACGTAAGAATGTATCGGCAGGACAGGTTATGCGAAAGATATAACCGCAATAAAGAAGCTGCGTTCTGCTCCAACGGCCTGTTTTCCCATTATGCCCGGGGGGCTATGGGCCTGTACGGAGCGGCATCCGCGGCCGTTTCCGTAATCTTTACGGGAGTTGTTTATGCCTTCGTTTGCCTCAAGGCATTGGCGGGCGCGTTTGGGCTGGGCTCGGTAACGCAGTATGTTGCCGCCATCACCAAGGTGTCGGGCGGTATGTCAGGCCTCGTTTCAAATATCGGCCTTATGTGCAACAACACTCCGTTCCTTGAGTTGACCTTTGATTACCTTGACATTCCCAACAATATGTATCAGGGCAGTCTTACCGTCGAAAAGCGCCGTGACAGAAAATACCAGGTGGAGTTTCGAAACGTCTCCTTCAAATATCCCGGCAGTGATAATTACGCGCTCCGTAACGTCAACATGAAATTCGAGATCGGCAAGCGTCTTGCGGTCGTCGGCATGAACGGTTCGGGTAAAACCACCTTCATCAAGCTGCTCTGCCGCCTGTACGACCCGACCGAGGGCGAAATTCTGCTCAACGGCATTGATATTCGCAAGTATAATTATCGGGAGTATATGGACATTTTTTCTGTCGTGTTTCAGGACTTCAAGCTGCTCAGCCTCAAGCTCGGCGAGAATGTAGCCGGTAAGATTGATTACGACAGGGAGCGTGTCCTTGACTGTCTTGAGAAAGCCGGCTTCTCCGACAGATTAAGCAAAATGGAGGACGGAACGGAAACCTATCTTTACCGGGATAACAGAGACGGTGTTGACGTTTCCGGCGGTGAGGCTCAGAAGATTGCCATTGCCCGTGCGCTCTACAAGGACGCTCCGTTTATTATCCTCGACGAGCCTACGGCGGCTCTCGACCCAATCGCCGAGGCGGATATCTACGGAAAGTTTGACGAGATCGCAGGCGACAAGACCGCGATATATATCTCCCACCGCCTGTCCTCCTGTAAGTTCTGCGATGATATTGCCGTGTTCCACGAGGGCGCGGTCATTCAGCAGGGAACTCACGCCTCGCTCGTCGCCGACACAAACGGCAAATACTACGAGCTCTGGAACGCCCAGGCGCAGTATTATACGGAGTAAAAA
>CAZPLL010000057.1:0-11364 GCA_964587485.1 uncultured Oscillospiraceae bacterium
GGGTGCTCTCGGCGCTGCCGAGTATGCCCGCCAGAAGGGTCTCGCAAAGAAGTAAAAAGAAGCGCAAAAAGGTACATAACATAAACAACACGGACAGACCGTTTACCGGCCTGTCCGTGTTATTATACTCTGAATTTACAACACCATTTTGCGGATCATTTTTGCCACGCCCGCATTATTGTTGGTGTCGGTCAGCACATCAGCCACGGCCTTTACCTCCGCGTCGGCGTTCGCCATGGCGACACCGACACCCGCCTCGCGCAGCATGGAGATATCGTTCGAGCCGTCGCCGAAGGCCATGGTTTCCGCCGGGTCTATCCCGAGGAGCTCGCACAGCCCGAGCAGTGCGTGACCCTTATTCGCGCCCGGCGAATTTATCTCGATATTCGTGGAGATGGAGGTAGTCATCACCAGCTCGGGGAAGTGCTTTGGGAACTCGGCAAGCTGGCGCTTACGCAGTTCCCTGTCACGAAAGTGCATTTGAAGCTTCTGCACACCGCCTCCGTGCCGGAGGATATCCTCTTTGAGGTCGTCCACGGGCGTGCAGACGCGGTAAAAGTCCGGCAACAGCACCGCGGGTATATACTGCTCCACAATGTCGAAGTGGTCACGGCGGATCCAGCCGGAGTCGGCGTGGTAGCTGTAGTAAATGACAGGCAGTGCGTCCATGTATTCGCACAGCTCCACCGCGCGCTCCATGGGTATCTCGTCGCGCAGGACGGTCTTTTTCTCTTTCGCGTCGTACACGGACGCGCCGTTCGAGACGATGCAGTAGCGCGTGAACGGGAGTGCGCGGATGACCTCGGGAATACCGTAATACAGCCGCCCCGTGGAGGCGACGATGTGTATTCCCCTGTCCGCCGCGGCTCTCAGCGCGGCAATATTCTCATCCGGCAGACGCTTTTCGTCGTCAAGAAGCGTCCCGTCCAGGTCATATGCGATGAGCTTAATTTCCACTGTCGTCCTCCCAAACCCGGCCGTTGCCGTATTCACTGAAAAAGTCCACAAAGCTGTCAAAAAGCTCCTTCGTCTTGCCCCGCAGTCCGGTATCCTGATTGTAGTAGGCGCACACGTCGTCCGCGTCGGGCAACTGCGGCAGGGGGAACACGTCGATATTTTCGAGATAATCCGCCCTCAGCTTCGGGGCCATCATGTCCCAGAAGAGCTTCGCATAGATGAACACGCCGAGCCCGGAGTTCGCAAGCTGGAAGGCGTTTTCGATGTTCGTGAGCTCACAGACGAAACGGGGGCTGATATCATAATATTTAAGGTAGCTCTCCAGCGCCCGCCCGCCCGAGGACGAGGTGGGGATGCGGATAAAGGGCGCGGACTCGAAATAGCTCAGGTCCGCACCGACGGCAAACTCCGTCTTCACCCGCTCGTAATCGTCCCCGGCAAGCCCCTTCATGATGGGCTTCGGCACCACAAGGAGCTGCTCCTTGCGGCAGAGCGGCACCGTCTCGTAGTTGACGGGCGGGCTGGATATCGAGCCGATGACCAGATCAACGCCGTCGTGAGAGACGGCCTTTTGCAGTACCTCGGGCGAGGCCTCGTTGAGCTTGACAAAGGTGTCGGGGTGCTCACTCACGAAGCGGGGGAGCACATGGGGCAGTACGGCGCGCGCCACGGTGTGCTCGATGCCTATATGCACCTGCGTCTCACCCAGCGAGCGGCTGGAGCTCTCCTCATACTGCTGCTTGAGGCGAAGGATCTCCTTGGCTGTGTCGTAAAAATGCCTGCCGTCACGCGTGAGCCCGAGCGGCCTGCTGCGCAGAAAAAGCGGCGTGCCCAGCTCCTCCTCCAGCTTTGCTATCTGCTTACTGAGAGACTGCTGGGAGAGAAAAAGATGCTTTGCCGCCGTTGAAAAGCTCTTCTCGTCGGCCACGGCGATAAAGCTCTTTAACAATGTAAAATCCATGATTTTTTATTCCTCCGGAATACGCGGAAGCTGATTGAGATTATACCACCGCGTCAATACTGTGTCAATTTTTTCGCCCCGATTGTGACATATATATAAAAGCCGCGCCGGAGCGGGTGCCGATTTTGTTTTAATTATCGAAAGGCAAAAAAACTGTTGCACAATTAAACTTTTGGTTGTATTATAAACCCATTAAAAGCGTAATGCAATACCCAACTTCACAGTTCATACATTCGGAGGGCTATAACATGAAAAAGCTTCTGACCACTCTTCTGGCGCTGAGCATGATATTTGCGCTGTGCGCCTGCGGCACTGCGACCACGGCGGACTCCGGCGCGGTCACCGCCGATCTCACCGTCGGCACGGGCGGCGAATCCGGAACCTATTACCTCTACACCGGCATGGTCGCTCAGGTCGTCGCCGAAAAGACCGACGTCAAGATGACAGTCGTTGCCACCGGCGGCTCCAAGGATAACCTTGTCAGCATGGACGCGGGGATGTACGACCTCGCCACCGTGCAGTCCGACGTTATGACCTATGCCTACAACGGCACGAACTCCTTCGCGGATTCCGGCGCGCTGTCCGATTTCCGCGTTCTCGCCGCTCTCTACCCCGAGACCGTCCAGATGGTCACCACCAACCCCAACATCAAGACCGTCGAGGATATGCGCGGAAAAAAGGTATGCGTGGGCGACGTGGGCAGCGGCACATACTTCAACACGCTGGATGTTCTGGCGGCGTATGACATGACCATTGACGACATCGACGCGGTGTATCAGTCCTTCGGCGCCTCTACCGAGAGCCTCATCGACGGCAAGATCGACGTTGCCTTTACCGTCGCCGGTGCTCCCACGCCCAGCATCACCCAGCTTGCCGAGTCCAAGGACATATATGTCATATCCATCGACGACGAGCATATGGATAAAATACTCTCCGCCTGCCCGTGGTACTCCAAGATAGTCCTCCCCGCCGACACCTATAAGGGCATGACCGGCGAGGCATCCACCATCACCGTCAAGGCCGCGCTTGTCTGCTCCGCCAATACTCCCGACGATGTGGCCTACACCGTCGTAAAGGCCATATTCGACAACAGGGACGCCATCACCGCTCTCCACGAAAAGGGCAGTTATCTTGACTTCACCTTTGCCACCGAGGGTATCGCCGTCCCGTTCGCGAAGGGCGCCGCCGAGTTCTACGCCGAGAACGGCATAGAGGTCGCAACCGTCGACTGACAAAACGCATAAATTAAATTTCGACAAATTTCGACCGATACAGGGTGTTCGTCCGACGCCCTGTATCGGCAGTTACAGAGGTGTTAAGAATGAGCAAAGAACCCGTCGCCGTTGCCGCAAACGATGTTGAGGACATCATGCGCAAATACGACCGTGAGTCCAACACCCGCATCTGGAGCGGCTGGCAGAAAACCGCCGTCAACGCGGTGCTGGCAATATTCTCGGTGTATGTTATCTACTGTGCCCTGTTCGCGGCCATGCTCGATGAGGTACGCCTGACCTCCTTCGTGGCGGGCGTTATGATAATGGGCTATCTCACCTACCCCGCCAACAAGCATCATGTGCGCGAAAACTACATCCCGTGGTATGACTTTGTGCTCATGGCGCTGGGCTCGGGCGCGTTTTTCTATTTCTGCTTCAACGCGAACAACATAATCCTGCGCCTCCCCTCGCTCAGAGCCTATGAGGTCATCATAGGTATCATCGGCATTGCCGCACTGTTTGAGCTGTGCCGCCGCTGTACCGGCGTGCCGATAATGATCGTGGCAGGAGTGTTTATGGCCTATGCCTTCTATTATTACGGCATTAAGAAGGGGCAGGGGCTCGGCGCGATAACGACGCTGGTGTGCCGCCTGTTCTATATCAAGACAGGCATACTCTCTACCCCCATCAACGCCTGCTCGAATTTTATCGCGGTGTTTATCATCTTCGGCGCGTTCCTTGAGGCGTCGGGCATCTCGGACCTGTTCATTCAGCTTGCAAACTCCGTCGCGGGCGCCTCCGTCGGCGGCCCGGCCAAGGTCGCGGTCATCTCCTCCGCGCTGTGCGGTATGGTGTCCGGCTCGTCCGTGGGCAACACCGTTACCACCGGCTCCGTCACCATCCCCATGATGAAAAAGACCGGCTACAAGCCGGAGTTTGCGGGCGCGGTCGAGGCCGCAGCCTCCACCGGCGGACAGATAATGCCCCCCATCATGGGCGCCGCCGCGTTCCTGATGGTGGATTTCCTCGGTATGCCCTACAGCCAGATCGCCGTGCGCGCCATTATCCCCGCGGTGCTGTACTTCACCGGTATTTTCATCGCCGTACACCTTGAGGCCAAGAGGCTCGGGCTCAAGGGCATCCCCAGAAGCGAGCTGCCTCCCGTAAAGCCCATGCTGAAAAAGCTCTATCTCCTTGCGCCGCTGGTGGTGCTGGTGGTGCTGGTGTCCTACAACGTGTTCTCCATGGCGCTCTCGGCTGTCATCGCGATACTCGTTACCGAGGTAGTCAGCGCCTTTGATAAGGACCACCGTATTGGCCTTGTGAAGAATTTCGAGTGCCTCGCGGCGGGCGGCAGAGGGTGCATCGCGGTCGCCGTTGCCTGCTGTATCGCGGGTATCGTCGCCGGGTGCCTGACCATGACCGGCCTTGCAAACCAGATCTTCGCGGCCATCCTCGCCATCTCCGGCAAGACGAAGTTTGTCGCGCTCTTCCTCACCATGGTCTGCTGCATCATCCTCGGCATGGGTGTTCCCACCACCGCGAACTACTGCATCATGGCCACTACCTGCGCACCCATACTCATCAAAATGGGCATCCCCGCCGTGGCCGCACATTTCTTCGTGTTCTACTTCGGCATCGTGGCGGACATAACCCCGCCGGTCGCGCTCGCGGCATACGCGGGCTCCGCCATCGCGAAGTCCGACCCCATGAAGACCGGCATAAACGCAACGAAGCTCGCCATTGCCGCCTTCATCATCCCCTACATCCTCGCCTACAACCCGGCGATGGTGCTGGTTGATACCACAGCGCTTGAGATCGTGCAGATCATCATCACCTCGCTCCTCGGTATGTTCGGCGTTGCCGCGGCGCTCAACGGCTTTTTGTACCGCCCGATAAGCTGGCCTCTGCGCCTGCTCGTCTGCGTGGGCGGACTGCTGATGATAATCCCCGGCACAGTCACCGACGTTGCCGGTATCGTGCTCGTCGCGGGCGTCGTCGCCTATCAGAAGTGGGGCAAGTCCCCCGCCGCGCAGAGCGCATAATACTTAAACACCCCGAACGCATTGCGCCGTTCGGGGTGTTTGCACTCATATAAAAAACAGCCCGATACGGAGCTTCTCCGTGTCGGGCTGTCTAAAGTCGGACGTGAAGTGAGCGCAACACATTTCGGCGGCCACGATCAGGTTCCCGTCAAACTTTGGGGGGCAAATTATTTGACCTTACTGCCGAGTATTTCGCCGCTCGCGGCGTCCAGAACATATTCGTATTCCGCGTCGAGGGTCTCCAGCTCCACCTCATAAACGGCGGAGTAGGCGGTCTTTTCAAAATCCACATCCGTCTCGGTGACGGTGCGTCTGTCAACGTCGGAGGCTGTCAGCGCGATCTCAAGCGCCTCCTGCTTTGATATGTAGAGAGTCTTGTGACGGTGGATGAAGTATCCGCCTATCGCGCCGCCCAGAATGAGCACCGCGACAAGGACGATGACGGCATATTTCAGGCCCTTTTTCATTTTCTTCCCTCCCGTCTGTGCATCAGGCGGCTTTGACTCTCAGGAAGGAATAGGAATAGACCTCGGTGAGGTCGGTCTCGGGCTCGGAGTTGAGGCCGACGACCTCGCCGGTGAGGGCATCAACGAAGATATCGTAGCGCATGAGGACCGTGCGGATTTCAAGATCGTAAAGGCCGCCCTCAAGCTCTGCCGCGACACACTGGGGAGCGTTATTCTCAAGCTGTGCGTAAGCGACTGCGTTTCTATATGCCTCAAATACGGTGATGTTGTTCATTGTTATATCTCCTTCATATTAATGTCTTTTTAATTTCATGTGCTTTCATCTACAAGACGGATGAAGGAGAAAAAGGTTACACGCTTTTTGAAAAAAACTTTTTTCTTTTTTCAGTGGTGGAATTCCACGTCGGTAAGCATCGTGTAGCCGGAGCGCGCGTTGACATCGATCTGGTATTCGGCGCCGGTGTCGTAGTTGCGGAACTCTATCTCATAAACATAAAATGCGTCGGTGAGGTGCCCGTTTATCTTGAGAGCCTTGTCGATGTCGTGGATGTAGTATCTGTTCACGTCGTCCACATAATCCTCAAGACAGCCCTTTGCAAGCTCCACCGCGCTGTCACGCTGGACGAGCTCGTTTCTTTTCGCGGAGGTGATGGACGGGATGAAGATTATCCCGCAGACCAGTGCCGCCACAGCGAGCAGACTGCACACACTGAGAATGATTATGCGCCAGAACAGGCGGGAATTGAAGAGCTTGCGCGCGCGGCGCACAGTCTCGATATCCGCCTCGGCAAGCTTAGGCTCGGCGGTGGGCATGGGGACGAGCTCTGCGACGTCGGTCGACGGCGTCTCCTCGTCGCCGAAGAGGTTTATCATCTCATTCAGGCGGCGTAGCTTTGCGGCCTCCTCCCTGATATACGCGATTTCTTTTTCCGACGCGGTGCCGTTGCGGACCTTGTCATATATCCTGTTTATTTTCACAGTATGCCCTCCATTATTTTTTTCAGAGATTCTCTGGATCTGTGCAGTATGACCTTTGTGTTTGCCTCGCTCTTGCCGATGACGGAGGAAATATCCTTCACCGACATATCGTAGAAATAGAAAAGCAGTATCGCTTCGCGCTGGGTATCGGGGAGCATATCAACGGCGCGGTACAGTGCGCGGTATTCCTCCTTTCGGATGATACCGTCCACAAGCTGCTCGCACTCGTCCTCGACCTCCTCGGATATCTCGTCGTCGGAAATGCGCGAGTTCTTCCTGAGATAGTCAAGATACTCGTTCCTGCACACGGTGAGGAGCCACGCCTTGAAGTTATGTATGGAATCGTCGGCGCTTTGCAGGGCGATGTAGAATGCCGAGGAGACTATGTCCTCCGCGACGGTCTTGTTATGCGAGAGGGACATCGTGTACAGCAGAGCGTCATTATAATATTTTCTGAACAGCTTATCAATAATATCCGGCTTCATATCTGACCCTTTTACACATTCTTACTTCATATAACAGACGTCCGAAAAGGAAAAAGGTTACACCCGTCATTATACCATAGACTTATACAAAAAGAAAAGAACTAAGCGATTGCAAAATGCCCCCGTCGGATGATATATTAATGTAAAAGACTCAGGAGGTGCGGCATGGAAAGGACTAACTGGTACAAAGAGGCGATAGTTTATCAGATCTACCCGTTCAGCTTCATGGACGGCAACAACGACGGCGTCGGCGATATCCCCGGCATCATCTCGAAGCTGGATTATCTCGTGGAGCTGGGCATAACCGCGATATGGTTCTCACCGCTGTATAAGTCGCCGGACTTTGACTACGGCTACGACATTGCCGACTACCGCGACATTGACGAAAAATTCGGCACGCTCGACGATTTCAAAGCCCTGCTGAGAGAGTGCCACGCGCGCAACATCAAAGTCATAATGGACATGGCCGTTAACCACTCCTCCACCGAGCATGAGTGGTTCCGCGAGGCCGTGAGGGACAAAAACAGCCCCTGCCGTGACTACTACATAATCCGTGAGGGAAGAAAAAAGCACGGCAAGCTCCGCCCACCCACCAACTGGGACTCCACCTTTACCGGCTCCGCGTGGGAGCGCATCGAGGGCACGGACGAGTATTATATGCATCTTTTCTGCAGGGAGCAGGCAGACTTTAACTGGGAGAACGAACGCCTCCGGCAGGAGATCGCGGACATTTTCAACTTCTGGCTCGAACTGGGCGTGGACGGCTTCCGCCTGGATGTGTTCAACCTGTTCTCCAAGGTGTGGCCCCTGCGTGACGCGAAAAAGCGTATCGCCGGGACGGGCGCGGAGATGTATGTTGACGGCCCGAGGATACATGAATTTCTCCGTGAGCTAAACGAGCGCGCGTTTTCAAGATACGACTGCTTCACCGTGGGCGAGTCCTACGCTACCGGCATGGATGCCGCCGAGCGCTACGCCGCGACGGAGAGCGGAGAGCTGGATACCATCTTCAACTTTGCCCATTTCGAGAGCGACAACATCGCAAATCTCAAATATTTCCGCAGACCGTTCAGCCTCCGCAAATTCAAGGAGGGGCTTTTCACGCCCCAGATAAGGCACTTTGAAACGGGCTGGAACGCGCTCGTGCTGGAAAATCACGACTGCTCCCGCAGCAACAGCCGCTTCGGGATAGACACGGAGAAATACCGCTACGAGGCGTCCACCTTCCTGCCCACGATAACGTTTCTGGGCTTCGGCACGCCGTTTATCTACATGGGCGAGGAGCTCGGTATGACGAACGCCGTCTTTGACTCCATCGACGACTGCCGCGACCCCGTAAGCCACTTTGTCTATGACCTGCTCAGGCGCTTTGGTGTCCCGGAAAAAACGGCCATGGGCTTCATCCGCTACGGCGCGAGGGATCACGCGCGCGTCCCCATGCAGTGGAACGGCGGGGTGAACGCGGGCTTCAACTCCGGCGCGGAGCCGTGGCAGTGCATGAACGTGAACTATCCCGACATAAACGCCGAAAAGGACATGGCGAGCGGGAGATCCGTGTTCCGGTATTATCAGAAGCTCATCACGCTCAAGAAGGAAAACCGCGCCGCCGTGTACGGCAGACCGGTGCTTTTCGATGCCGGCCACAGGAAAATCGTCTGCTTCACGAGAGAGCTTGAGGACGGGGGACTGCTGGTGCTCGGCAACTTCTCGAACAGGAGCGTGAAGTACAGGCTCGGGGCGGAGCTTGCGACGCTTGCACAGGAGGAGCTTTTGTCGAACTACGATTCGCATATCGTCAGCGGCGGGGAGTATACCCTGCGTCCCTATGAGGCGATCGTTTTCGCCTATAAAAATAAGTAAAACACGGAAGGCCCCCGGAACGGGCGCTCGAAGGAACGATGCCTTCAAGCCCCTCCGGGGGCCTTTTCAGCCGCGGGAGCTCAGCTCCCACGCCTGCATTACAGCACGATGTTTTCGGGGAAGAATATGTGGTACACGGCTCGCAGAGTCTGATAAAGCATCGTCTGCTGGAGCTTCGGGTAGCCGTGCCACGCGAAGTCCTCTATCCGCTGGCCGAGATCGCTCAGGGGCGACGGGTTGGAGATGTACACAGTGTCGGAAAGCTCACCGTCGGCGGAGACGACGCTGACCGTACAGCTCCTGCCGCGCGGACAGTTGACGGCGATACGTCCGCCGCTCAGCTTGGCCGAACAGCCCTCACCCTCGCAGGAGACGGTGCAGTATTGAACATCCGTCGCGTCTGCGCCGAGGCAGTAGAGGTCGAATTCCTCATATCCCGAGCGGTCGATACGGTAGTCGTAGACGAAATCACCGTCCGAGTTCATAAGCTTTATACAGCTCAGAGGTACGCACGGGAGCTCCGAATACGCCTCGATCTCGCTCAGACCCGCGCTCTCCCCTTCGGACTCAAGTATACGCACGGTGAAGGAGCTGACGGTCCTGGGCTCGAAGCATATATCCGTGGCCGCGCCGAGATATTCGGGCGCGCCGGTCTCAATGCGGGTGCCGTCGTCAAAAACTATCTCCGCGTTGAGGACGTTATTAAAGGCGTCGGAGTTATCGTAAAGGCGGATAACGCTCAGCGTCACGGGCTCGGGGAAGGTGAACACCGCGGTACGCTCGTCGTCTCCCGGCTCCGTCACCCATGTCCCGTCGTAGGGGAGGTGCCCGGAGCCCTCAAGGTCGTTTGAGTCGAGAAGCTTGAAGTCGTTGAGAAGCTCCGCGTTGCCGGAGCTCACGCTGATCTGCGCCGTGTAGCTCAGCGAATTCGTCGGGCGGTACCAGAACACCTTGTCGCCGTTTATGATGCCGGGTGCGTGCAGCCACGCGGTCTGCGTCCTGTACAGGCGAAGCTCGGCAAACTGCGTCGAGCCGAGCAACGAGCGGGAGAGCGTCGAGGCGTTCACGGGGAAGCGCACACGCGCATCCCACTTATAGTCCTGCCGCTCGTACAAATAGGGCGCGGGATAGGGCGAGACGATGGAACGGATATTGGTCGCATAATAATCGTCGGTGCCCTCGTAGGCCGTGGAGTAGGCCATGCCCTTGAACACAGCCGGGGTGTAGTCGGGCGTGCTTGCGAGTATGTCACCCATGACCTCCTCGAACATGAGAGAAACCGCACTGTGGTCGATATGATAATCCAGATCGTTGCAGAATATCACGTCGGGACGGCGCTCAAGGATAACGTCACGCATATCCCCGGCAAGGTTATTTCGAGTATAACTATACCCCCCCGGTATGCCGGGTGCTCGGGCAGACCGTAGGTCTCGGTATAGCCCGCGTGGGAGGTCAGAACCTCGTCTCCCGGGGCGTTATAGATGTTCGTGCCCTGCCATTCGTTGCCGTAGCCGAGGAAAATAACATCATCGTTCTCCACGCCGCAGTGCGCCAACACGTCAAGAGCCTCCCGCATACGGGCCTCGCCTATGTCACTGTAGTCACCGGTGGTAACGAACACCACGCAAACGCGACTGCCGTAGCGTTCGTATTCCTCGAAAACGCCGGAGAGGAGATTCAGGTCGTCATCCTGATGCGGGACAATGACCATGACGTTTTGGTCGGCATATATGGCGGATTTGCCGGAATCGACATTGCGGTAGGCGGAATTTTTATAAAAGCGATACCAGATTATGCCCGCCGCGCCCACCAGCAGGACGCAGACAAGGACAATGACGAGAAGTATCACAAGGCGGCGCTTTACGCTGATGCGCGGGAAGAAAAAGAGCCCCGTCAGAGCCGCGAGCGCGACAACAAATATCGCGACGGGCACCGGACGCCACAGCAACGTTATCGCCGCGTCCAGCGCGTAGCAGAGCACGGCGGCGGGGAGAAGGCTCGAAATGAGCCGGGCAAGCGTTTTGCCGAAAGAGATTTTTTTCATGGTCGGTAATTACCTCCCTTTATCTTCGCCGATGAGGGCGAGCTTTTCCTGCCGGGTGAGCTGTTTTATCTGGTGCTCCCGGCGCATGGCCTGTTGTTTTGTCTCCCACTCCTCGCGGTAGACAAGCTCCACAGGGCGGCGGGAGCGGGTATACTTGCCGCCTTTGCCGGCGTTGTGCGCGGCGAGACGGCGCTCGGTGTCGTTCGTCCAGCCGGTGTAGAGCGTCCCGTCTGCACAGCGGAGAATGTAGGTATAGTTCATCGTTTTACCTCAGCTTGTCAAAAAAGTTCGGTTGAACTTTTTGACTGCGCTTCTCCTGCCGCGCATTTTGAAAATTCAAAATGCTGCTTCGC
>CAZPLL010000058.1:0-11316 GCA_964587485.1 uncultured Oscillospiraceae bacterium
CAGGTCGAGCTCTCGAACACATACCATCTGCACGTCAGGCCGGGCGACACACTTGTAAAGGAAATAGGCGGTCTGCATAAGTTCATGACTTGGGACGGCCCGATACTCACCGACAGCGGCGGCTTTCAGATTTTTTCTCTCGCAAAGCTCCGAAAAATAAACGAGGACGGCGTGAACTTCAATTCTCATGTGGACGGACGGCATATTTTCATGGGGCCGGAGGAAAGCATGCGTATTCAGTCCAACCTCGGTTCCGACATTGCCATGGCCTTCGACGAGTGTATCAAGATACCGTCTCCGCGGGAGTATGTTGAGCGTTCGTGTAAACGTACCTACAGGTGGCTTGCAAGGTGCAAGACCGCGCTTGCCGAATACAATTCACACGATGACGCGGTCAACCCGGGGCAAATGCTCTTCGGTATAAATCAGGGTACAGTCTTTCATGACATCCGTATTGAGCATATGAAGAAAATCGCGGAGCTCGATCTTCCGGGCTACGCTATCGGCGGGCTTGCCGTAGGCGAGACTCATCAGGAAATGTATGACACGATCGAGGCCGTTGAGGAGCATATGCCCAAGGACAAGCCGCGCTATCTCATGGGTGTCGGCACCCCGGTGAATATCATCGAGTCCGTATATCGCGGAGTTGACTTCTTCGATTGCGTGATGCCGGCCCGTAACGGTAGACACGGACATCTGTTTACGTGGGGCGGGATCATCAACATCAAGAACGAGAAGTATGCCAGAGACAGCCTCCCGATTGACCCGGTATGTGATTGCCCTGTCTGCCGCAGGTATTCAAGGGCGTATATCCGGCATCTCTTTAAGGCAGAGGAGATGCTTGCAATGCGGCTCGCAGTGATGCATAACCTTTATTTCTATAACAGCCTTACCGTGCGTATACGCGAAAACCTTGAAAACGGCACCTTCGGCGAGTTTAGAAATACATACAGAGAAATATTGGATAAAAGAATATAAAACTTCTTGAAATAAGTCGAAGCAGAAGTTATAATTAAATAAACTTTTTTTGGAGGTATCCTCAGCATGAATCTGTTCCTTACTTCAACCACTGCCGAAGGCGGCGGAGCAAGCATGATAGTTATGCTTATCCTGATGTTTGTCATTTTCTACTTCTTCATAATCCGTCCGGAAAATAAGAAGAAGAAAAAGGCCGACGAAATGCGCAACTCTCTCTCTGTTGGCGATGAAATAACCACCATCGGCGGTATGCTCGGCAAAATCGTTCAGGTCACCGAAGACACCATCACCTTCGAGACCGGCGAGGACAGAGTCCGCATCCAGACCCGGAAGTGGGCCGTTTCCTCTACTGCCAAGATGGAGGCCGCAGAAGCAAAGAAGTAATTTACCATACGGAATTAAAGCACCCCCGACGTAATAAGATGTACCATCATCTTAAACGTAGGGGGTGTTTTGTTGCCTGAAAAGAAAACGGACGCAGCCGATATTGCTTTTGTGATTAGGGCTGTTATTTATTGGATGGTTACGGCGGTGCCAACACTTTTGCTCGCGGCGCTCATTCTCGCACTTACAAATGCCGACGGTGCCAAATTTGCTTATGCCAGCGCCGCAATAAGCTTTGTATCGGCGGCGGCAGCCGGTGCAGAGGCCGCCGTGACAAGGCGAAAGGGGGCACTTGCGACCGGGCTTCTGATCGGTGTGGTGATAACCACTATCCTGTTGATGACCGGGTTCATCATCGCGGGGAACGAGCTTACTCCTGACGGTGTGCTGAGTGTTGCGGCGTTTTCCGTTGCGGGATCAGCCGCAGGTAGTGTGCTGTTCAAAAATACCGGGAGAAAAAAGAAAAAGCGTCCGGGAAAAAGAAAGGTGGCGTAATTGACATAAAATTTTCGTAAACACCAGGATTTTGAAATTCGTGCCGCCAGACACAAGATATTGAGCTTTAGAGCGCAAAAGGTTATCAAAACATTCAAGCTATTGTTTCCAAGATTTTTTGAAGTTGACATAAATAAAAAATATTTTTTTATTTTTTGAAAAAAGGACTTGATAAGTTTGCGAATTTGTAATATATTGTTACCAAAGCTTGTTATGTTAATCGCGATTTTATGATTAAACGATTACAGAATGATTTCGCAGCTTCCCGCAGTAGAGGCTCAGAGAACGGACTTTTCGCAGTGTCCGCCTCGTTCTTGAGCGGAGCCGTTATTGCGGTGCTTTACCTGCAACGCTTTGGGACAGATATCTGCGGTAAAGTTTTTCCTCTTTCGGTATTTATCTGTATGGGACTCATAATTGAGACGATAGTTCTCGGCTGTTCACTGATAGGTGAGACTGTGGTGCCTCTGTGCGCCGCACTTTTAGGTGGGCTTGCGAGTATCTGCTCTGCCGAAATCAGACTTATCGGAACGGGATATATAAAGATCGTCGCTGCATTTGTGATATTGACTCCGGTATTCTTTGTGATAGCGACGGAGGGGATAAGCTATTCCGGCTTTTTGAGTGCTTCCGTTTACGAGAGGCAGGCGCCTCCCGGGAGAGAAAAGTTTGTCCTGTACGCATGTGTCGCGTTTGTTATCTCAACCGGTGTATTTCATGCCATGTGCATTTAGATATAAAGATTTTTGGTGAAAGGAGGGCGTAAGATGCGCAATTCGGAATGTCTCGAATTATTTGAGAATTATCTTGTGAATGAAAAAAAAGCATCGTCTAACACCCTCAGCTCCTATCTCCGTGACGTTCGGCAGATGGGCGAATACTTGGATACACATAGCGACTCAGACATGATTTCCGCTACCGAGGAGGATCTCGCGAATTACATCGAGTGGCTGAAGTCAAACGGAAAGTCTGTCGCCACTGTCTCGCGGTGCATAGCGTCAACAAAATGCTTCTATACATATCTTGTGATAAGGCAGATAGTTGAAAAGAACCCTGCACTCAAGCTTGTTCCGGAGAGGAGCACGCAGAAGCTGCCGGAGATACTAACCAGCAAAGAAGTGGATTTGCTCCTCGAACAGCCCGAATGTGTAGACGCAAAAGGCTATCGCGATAAGGCCATGCTCGAGCTTCTGTACGCCACAGGCATAAGAGTGACGGAGCTTATTGACCTGAACATCACCGATGTGAATCTTACAGGGGGCGTCATTCGCTGTCACAGCAGAAACAGAGAACGCTTCATTCCTATGTATCCCCAGGCGGTGAAGGCGCTGAGCGATTATATAACTCTTGTTCGGCCTCAGATGATAGCTCTCCCCGATGAGCAATCGCTGTTTGTTAACGTCAGCGGCGAGAGGATGTCCCGACAGGGCTTTTGGAAAATAATCAAGTACTATCAGAAAAAGGCACATATTGATAAGGATATTACACCTCATACGCTCAGACATTCCTTTGCGGCGCACCTGCTTGAAAACGGCGCGGATATACACGCAATTCAGGAGATGCTCGGACACGCCGATATTTCTTCCACGCAGGTTTATTCCCAGCTTGTGAAAAAGCAGCTTAAGGACGTATATAACAAGGCTCATCCAAGAGCGTAAGTATTGCCAACTGACCGACGTGTGACTGCGTCGGTCAGTTATTTGATGTTGCAGTAAGACTCCAAATATGCTAAAATCCTGTTGGGATGTGGTAAGATGCGTATATTGGGTATCGACCCGGGAATAGCTACGATCGGATTTGGAGCGGTCGAAGCGGCAAACAACAAGTTTACTCTAATCAACTGCGGTGTTATCACAACACCCGCGCATACAAATCTTTCGAGCCGTCTTGAGCAGATTTATGATGATATGCTTAAACTGCTCGATACCTTCAGGCCTGACGCAGTAGCTGTTGAGGAGCTTTTTTTCAACACAAATATTACAACCGGGATTTCGGTGGCACACGGCAGGGGAGTTATACTTCTTGCCTGCCGAAAGGCCGGGGTCAGGGCGTATGAGTATACACCGCTTCAGGTCAAACAATCCGTGGTCGGTTATGGCAGAGCGGAGAAGTCGCAGGTGATGGAGATGGTACGCAGGATATGCAACCTTCGCTCCGTCCCGAAACCGGATGATGCCGCCGACGCGGTAGCACTTGCGATATGCCACGGAAGAAGTACAACTTCATTGCTATACAGAGGAGATGACGAGGAGTGTTCTACCATATAGAGGGAAAGGTCACGGATATCGAGCCCGCGCTTGCTGTGATCGACTGTGGAGGAGTGGGCTACGCGCTCAACGTAACGCTTAATACAGTCTCTCACATAAAGTTAGGCGAGCGGGCAAAGCTTTATATATCCGAGTCTATCGGCGAGTCGAATTTTGACCTCTACGGCTTTTATTCGAAGGAAGAAAAGCGCTGCTTTGAAATGCTCACCTCGGTATCCGGCATCGGGCCTAAGGCCGCGCTTTCAATACTTTCGTACAATACTCCCGACGCGCTCGCTCTTGCGATAATAAACAGCAACGATAAGGCGCTTACGGTCGCCCCAGGCGTCGGAAAGAAAATCGCTCAGCGCGTCATTCTTGAGCTTAAGGACAAAATAGCCAAGGAGTTCGGCGGCAACACTGGGCTGCGCTTACCCGAGATAAACGTACCTGCGCAGGGTGGAGTGATGAACGACGCAATGACTGCACTTGCAGTGCTGGGATATAGTAACGACGAGATTTCGCCCGCGCTCAGGGCTCTTGATACGGACGGTATGTCTGCCGAGCAGATCATCAAGGCCGTGCTCAAGCAGATGGTTAGATAAAGGAGGCCGGCAATGAGCATAAGCTTTTCCGACGATTCCAACAACGAAATGATAACGACTGCCGCAAGCCTCCCCGAGGACAGCAATGAGGGCTCTCTGCGCCCCAAAACGCTCAACGAATACATCGGTCAGCAGAAGGCAAAGGGGAACCTGCGCATATTCATAAACGCGGCAAAAATGCGAAATGAGCCGCTTGACCATGTATTGCTCCACGGCCCTCCGGGTCTTGGCAAGACAACACTTGCCGCCGTGATCGCAAACGAGATGGGCGTCAATATGCGCATAACCTCCGGCCCCGCGATCGAAAGACCGGGTGATCTTGTCGCCATGCTGACGAACCTCAACGAAGGGGATATCCTCTTTGTTGACGAAATACACCGTCTGAACAGGGCATATGAGGAGATCCTTTATCCCGCGATGGAGGATTTCGCAATAGATATCATCATAGGAAAAGGGCCGTCCGCGAACTCAATTCATTTCGATCTTCCCCGTTTTACTCTCATAGGGGCAACTACACGTTCGGGTCAGTTGACAGCTCCGTTGCGTGACCGTTTCGGTGTTTCCCTGCGGCTGGAACTCTATTCGCCCGAGGAGCTTAAAAGCATAGTAGAGCGTTCGGCGAGCATACTTAATGTGGAAATTGAGCCTGAGGGTGCGTATGAGATAGCCTCCCGCTCAAGAGGTACTCCCCGCATAGCTAACAGGCTTCTGCGAAGAGTGCGCGATTTTGCACAGGTAACATCCGACGGAGTTATATCAAAAGCTCTTGCTGACCGGGCACTTTTAAGCCTTGAAGTGGACAAGATGGGGCTTGATTCGCTTGACAGACGTATGCTCAGAAGCATAATTGAATTCTATAATGGCGGTCCTGTCGGACTTGATACTCTCGCCGCGACTATCAACGAGGATGCAGTGACCCTTGAAGACGTTTATGAGCCATATCTTCTCCAGCGCGGATTTATTACCCGCACGCCGAGAGGCAGATGTGTTACTCAAAAGGCGTATGAGCATCTCGGCATCGAGTATATGGGCCAGCAAAAGATGGATTTTTGAACGAAAATTGATTTTTTGAACGAAAATCTATTGACTTTAGCCAAAGATGTTGTATAATGCAACATGTATATTTGGGTATAACGGTCGTAATATTATGGTTGATTACGCAACATACTCTGATGCAGAGCTTCAAGACCTTGCCGTAAAGGGCGACAGGGAAGCGGAAGAGGCTCTTGCCGGGAGGTATCTGCAGCTTGTCCGAGCCTGTGCGCGTCCGCTGTTCCTTGCGGGTGGCGACAGTGAGGATTTGATACAGGAAGGGACCTTTGGCCTCGTCTCGGCTATCCGTCAGTTCAACCCAGAGTCGGGCACGGCGTTCCGAACCTTTGCTGAGCACTGCATCAAAATGCGTCTCTATTCAGCAATTAAATCCGCATCCCGATTAAAGCATTTCCCACTCAACGACGGTGTGTCGTTTGAGCAACTCTCGGAAGACCCCAGTACTCAGTTATCGGTGTTTCCCGAATTTCTCCGGCGTAGCCCGGAGGATGTGGTTCTGGCCAGAGAGAGCAAGGAAGAACTTTATTCAGCCTTATCCAAGCGCTTGTCCAGATTTGAGATGAAGGTGCTGAAGCTTTATCTTGACGGCTTGTCCTACGGAGATATTTCCGCCAGGCTCGGCAAGGACGCCAAATCTGTTGACAATGCAGTACAGAGAATAAGGCGCAAGCTGGCGCGGGACCCCAATTTTGGCGATATCAGTTTTAACTGATCGCATATATTAAGCCGATAACGGTATTTCTATCAAAAGAGAGGATTCGAAATGTACGAAGACAAGACCTTAGTTTGCAAAGAGTGTGGTAAAGAGTTCGTTTTCACCGCCGGTGAGCAGGAATTCTACGCAGAGCGCGGCTTCCAGAACGAGCCCCAGCGCTGCAAGGCATGCCGCGACGCACGCAAGAATGCTACCCGTGGCCCCCGTGAGTTCTTTACCGCTGTCTGCGCTGCCTGCGGCGGCGAGGCAAAGGTTCCCTTTGAGCCCAAGTCCGACCGTCCCGTTTACTGCAGCGAGTGCTTCGCTAAGATGAGAGAGCAGGCCTGATTTGCCTGACAGGAAAGCTTGGGACGCTTCCGCGTCCCAAGCTTTTGCTAAATTTATCAGAAAGGTGACAGCAATGGAAATTACAAGAGAAACCGTTATTGGTGAAGTCGTTGAGAATTGCCCGCAGGCTATGCCTGCATTTCAGGCGATCGGTATGCACTGCATGGGCTGCGCCCTCGCAAGCGGAGAGACTGTCGAGCAGGCTTGTGCCGCTCATGGTGTCGATCCCGACGAATTTCTCACCTATCTCAAGGAGTATCTGGAGACTGTATAAGCAGTCACCATATCTTAAAAAGCCGGAAAAGCTCCGGCTTTTTAGTTTATCTGAGGTCATCATGAACAAGAGACTAAAGGCTATTATGTCACATATTGGGAATGGCGTCGGCGTCATAGACGTAGGTACGGATCACGGCTATATACCCGTGGCGCTTGCTCAACAGGGGTACTCCGGGAATATTATTGCCTCGGATATCAATACGGGCCCGCTTGAGTCCGCAAGACGTACCGCCGTGAGCGTCGGCACTGCGGACAGAATCAGGTTTCTTCTTTGCGACGGTCTCGAAAAATGTGACAGTGCGTGGATAGATACCATTGTTATCGCAGGCATGGGCGGGGATACCATCTGCGGCATTCTCGACCGGGCCGAGTGGTGCCAGGCTCCCGGGTATACTTTCATTTTACAGCCGATGACCAAGTCTGAAATACTGCGCTTCTGGCTCGTTAATAACGGATTTGAAATCATAAACGACGAGTATGTTTGCGACGGCATCCTTTATCAGATAATTGTAGCACGCATTGGCACCTCCCGCCGCTTTTCGGACGCCGAGCTTTACACAGGAAAACTTGAAACCGTGCGCGATGACGAGCTTTTCCCGGAATATCTCAGTACACTTATAAAACGCTTCGAGTATGAAAACAGGAAAATGTGCTCCTCTGCGAATAGCCGTGGCAGTCTGCGTGCCGTGTTTGCAGGACACGTTCTTGATGAACTGTATGAAATGAGGGACAGCCTTGACAAACCGTGACATATTTGATTATCTTTGTGAGCTTGCTCCGCTTGAGCTTCAGTTGGGCTTTGATAACGCCGGATTTCTTGTCGGAAATAAGGACGCCCATGTGAAGCGTGTGCTTCTGTCACTTGATGTAACTGACGACGTGATTGAAGAAGCGATTCGTATCGGTGCTGAACTGATCGTCTCTCACCACCCGCTTATCTGGACACCGTTAAAAACTCTGACCATGGACGATCTTACCTCCCGGAAGCTCATCAGACTGGTAAGGCACGACATTTCCGTTATATCCATGCATACAAATCTGGATATTACCGAGGGTGGTGTAAATGATGTGCTGATATCTCTGCTCGGAGCTAAATGTACAGGCTCTCTCGATTCCGATAACTGCGGAAGGGTCGGAGAACTTGAGGAGGAAGTCGGGCTTGAGGACTTCCTGAAGCGCTGTAAGCGCGCGCTGAGTGTAAACGGGCTCCGATATGTTGACGGCGGCAGGGGAGTAAAACGGCTGGCTGTTATGGGAGGTGCGGGCGCGGACGCAATGCATTGTGCCATAGAAAAGGGCTGTGATACCTATGTCACCGCAGACATAAAATATCACCAGTTTCTTGAGGCAAAGGAGCTTGGGCTGAACCTTATCGACGCCGATCATTTCTGTACGGAAAACTCCATTATGGACGTGATTTACAAAAAGCTTAAAGCGAGCTTCTCCACGCTTGATGTGCAACTCTCCGCTGTCCATTCACAGGCCGTCTCTTTTATTTGACAAGCTGAATAATTTACCTCCGCAGTTCATAAACTCGTACAAACGAGAAAATGATTGCGGAGGCTTTTTATATGAACGAAACCAATATATACCGCGATATCGCAGAGCGTACCGACGGGGCGTTTATGCTTGGCGTAGTCGGACCCGTTCGTACCGGAAAATCCACCTTCATCAAGCGCTTTATGGAGACAATGGTGATACCGCAGATAGACAATACATATATGCGAGAGCGCGCAAAGGATGAGCTTCCGCAGAGCGGTTCCGGCAAGACCATTATGACCGCCGAGCCGAAGTTTGTTCCGGAGGACGCGGTCCCCGTATCTTTCGGTGATGGAGCGAAGATGTCTGTGCGGCTCGTGGACTGCGTGGGCTATATGGTAGACGGAGCCGCGGGACAGTTTGAGGATGGTTCGGAGCGACTTGTCACAACACCGTGGTTTGACCACGAGATAAGCATGACCGAGGCAGCAGAAAAAGGAACCTATAAGGTTATTACAGAACATTCTACCATCGGGATAGTAGTAACGACAGACGGAAGTGTCTGCGACATCCCGCGCGAAAAATACATTGAACCGGAGCGCAGAGTTGTAACAGAGCTGAAAGCTATCGGAAAGCCATTTGTTATTCTTCTTAACAGTGCCTATCCCGATGCACCGGAGACTATAGCACTTGCCGACGAGCTGTCGGAGGAGTACGGCGTTCGGTGTATGTGCATAAACTGCCTTAAAATGAGTGAAAAGGACATTTCTCAGGTGATGCGATGCGTGCTCGAGGAGTTTCCGTTTAAGGCGGTGGGGATATACCTGCCCGAATGGTTGGACGCATTGCCCGAGGATAACGGGCTTAAAACCGAACTGTATTCATATATTATGGATGCCTACGCCGATGCGGAGAAAATCAAGGACTGCTCCAGGGCCGCAAGGCTCCTTGGCGACTGCGACAATATAAGCTGTGTAAATATTTCGGAGAATGACCTCGGCCGCGGGATGGTAGCTGTGTCCATACAGGTACCGCGTTCACTGTACTACCAGACGATAAGTCAGCAGACCGGAATAGAAGTCAGAAACGACGCAGATCTCATTGCGACGCTTGCCGACATGAGCGGCATAAAGGCCGACTATGATAAATTGCGTACAGCGCTTGAGAACGTGCGAACAACGGGCTACGGCGTAGTTATGCCGGATTCCACACAGATGAGACTTGAAGAGCCGCAGATTGTCCGCCAGGGCGGAAAGTACACTGTCAAGCTCAAGGCCAGCGCCCCGGCCATACATATGATGATGACAAATATCGAAACAGAGGTCACACCGGCCATAGGCGGAGAGACCGCATCAGAGGATATAATAAACTTTCTGCTACAGGGCTTCGACGGCGATGTTAACAGAATATGGCAATCCAACATTTTCGGAAAATCACTCAACGACATTGCCGAAGAGGGGCTCACCTCAAAGATAGAGGCTCTGCCGCGCAACGCAAGAATCAAGCTTCAGGATACTCTACAGCGCATAATCAACGAGGGAAGCGGGGCACTCATCTGTATTCTGCTGTAAGAGATGAGTGTTTGGTTTGACTTGCACGAGACAAAACTGTATAATGTAAAAAAGGTTATGGTGCTTCTTGGCGCAGTTGCATTAATACTGCTTGTGTTCAGTGGCTCGGAGAAAACCAGTCTGCGTGCAACGTGGGAGGAAGCCGAGGAAAAAGTCCTCGTTATCGATCCCGGACACGGAGGAATAGACGGCGGAGCTGTCGCGGTGGACGGCACGCGGGAGAGCGGGATCAATCTTGCTATTGCGCTGAGAATGCAGGCGTTCGCCGAGCTTTTCGGACAAAGGTGCGTAATGACGCGCACGGAGGATGTGACGCTTTCCGATGCGCAGAAATACAGCGAGCACGAGGATCTCGTGCACCGGGCGCGGATAGCCTCCGAAACACCCGGCGCCGTTCTTATCAGCATACACCAGAATTGTTATGTAGCGCCTCAGCCGCACGGCACGCAGACCCTTTACGCCAACGACGAGGAAAGCCGCCGCCTCGGGACGATAATTCACGACAGTCTTAACAAGCATCTTGACCCGGAAAATCGACGTCTTGCGGAGCCTGCGCCCGCAAAGCTTTTCCTCACGTCAAATTCGGGCTGTCCCGCGGTGCTCGTGGAATGTGGCTTTATGTCAAACCCGAACGATCTTTCAAAGCTGAAAAGGAGCGACTATCAAACCGAGCTTGCCGCGATCATGCTGACAGCTTTTCTTCAATACGATAACCAAAACTCTACATAGGAGATAACTGCAATGGCAAAACAAAAGACAGTATACTGCTGTACCGAATGTGGCGGAGAAACAACGAACTGGGCGGGCAAATGCCCTGCCTGCGGCGCGTGGAACACCCTTAAGGAAGTAAAGCTTGACAGCCGTCCGACCTCTGCCCGCGCTTCTGTTGCGGGTCGGCGAGTGCAGAATGCAAAACGCCTTGCGGATCTTGACATGAGCGAGGAGATCAGATTCTCAACCGACATATCCGAGTTTGATCGTGTGCTCGGTGGAGGTGCGGTCGTAGGCTCGCTGGTGCTCGTCGGCGGTGCGCCGGGTATCGGCAAATCAACTATACTTCTCCAAATGTGCGGTAGCGTAGCGGCAGATAGGCGCATACTCTACGTCACCGCAGAGGAGAGCGAACGCCAGCTCAAGCTGCGCGCTCTGCGGCTTGGGGTGGATAATGGGGATGTATTTGTTCTTGC
>CAZPLL010000059.1:0-11288 GCA_964587485.1 uncultured Oscillospiraceae bacterium
TTTTATGCGGTTTCCCCACATATCTTAAACCGTAACTATATTATACGAGGAAAAATGTGATGAATATCAGTGCAGCATTTTCAGCCGGGAGGCTGACGGTTTATCTTGCCGGAGAGCTTGACCATCATGAGGCGCGTTCCGTTACTGAGGCGGTGGACGCTCTTATCGACGAGTATCTACCCCGCGACTGTGTGCTGGATATGTCTGGGCTTTGCTTCATGGACTCATCCGGCATCGCGGTCATCATAAAAACCGGAAAAAGAATGAAAACACTTGGGGGACGGACGTGGATAGAAAACCCTTCCAAACAGCCCCGCCGCGTAATAGACGCCTCCGGCATCGACAGGCTCGTGCCGGTGGCCATCGGTAAATGAGGAGGAGAAAATGAACGACAGCAATTACATAAAAATTGAATTTCCCAGCAGAAGCAGTAATGAGGCGTTTGCAAGAACCGCCGCCGCGGCATTCGTCTCCCAGCTTGATCCGACTATGGAGGAGTTGGGCGACATCCGTACCGCCGTATCCGAGGCCGTGACGAACGCCATCGTTCACGCCTATCCCGACAGCATCGGGAAAATTGCCATGCGTATGCGTATAATCGGGAAGGACACGCTTGAGATATCCGTGCGTGACTGGGGACGCGGAATAGAAAATATAGAACAGGCTATGACCCCGCTCTATACCACGGGTGGGGAGGAAAGAAGCGGAATGGGGTTCACGATAATGGGAAGCTTTATGGACAGGCTTCGTGTACGTTCCGCACCCGGAAAGGGCACGAACGTTACAATGCGGCGCTGTATCCGCACAAGAGTGAGTGTACGATGAGCGACGAGCTGATTACAGCCATACACGCGGCGCAGAACGGCGACCGGGAGACCGCCGGAAGGCTCGTTGAGGAGAATTCGGGGCTCGTCTGGAGCGTAGCGCGGCGCTTTTTCGGGCGGGGAGTCGATGCCGAGGATCTTTATCAGCTCGGCTGTGTCGGACTCTTAAAGGCCATTGACGGCTACGATGAGAGCTTCGGAACAAAATTCTCCACCTACGCCGTGCCGAAAATATCCGGAGAGATACGGCGTTTCCTCCGCGACGACGGCATGATAAAGGTGAGCCGCGGCATAAAGGAACAGGCGGCCCAGCTCCACGCGGCAAGAAACGCGCTTGAACAGCGCATCGGCAGAGAGCCGAATATATCCGAGCTTTCCTGCGAAACCGGCATCAGTCCGGAGGACATTGCCTTTATAGAAACCGCCACCGGGCAGACCGAGAGCCTGCAAAGGGAGAGCGGGGAGGACGGCTTTACACTCGAGCTCGTGCTTGGCGACTACGGCGCGGAGGAGAAAATGGTGGAGCACGTCGCGCTGAGAGCGGCTATAGAGGAGCTGCCGGAAAGGGAACGGCAGGTGATTGCTCTGCGCTACTACCACGGCATGACACAGCAGAGCTGTGCGAGAGTGATGAGAGTTTCGCAGGTTCAGATCTCACGTCTCGAGCGACGCGCGGTGAACCTGCTGAAGGATAAACTGGAATGAAAAAGCGGGAGACGGTAACACTCCGTCTCCCGTTTAACTTGATGAACCTGCCTAAAATACAACGTTGATATCCACTTTGCCGCTAAAGCCGCTTATTGTGCCGGATTCAGTGAACTGCCACATATCGTAATCATAGAAGAAGCTTGGCAGGCTCTGATCGCGTGTGTAGTTTGCGAGCCATACGGAGTACTGCGACACCGGCAGATAATCGAGCGTTGTACCGAAGAAGTTCTGACTTGCGTATACGCCGGCACTGTATCCGGCGGCTTCTATCGTTTCGCAGAATATCCGCGCAAGGGTAGTCCTCTGCGAGATAGAGAGAAGATCGGCACGTCCGTCGGGGTATTCGCCTGAGTATTCCGAGTCGAAATAAATCGGCATATCCAGCGGAATATGGGCGAGCCGTTTAAGCGTGAAGTTTGCCTCCTCCACAGCCTCCTTCGGGGTGATCGCGGTCGAATAGAAATACAGCCCCAGCTTTATTCCGGCCTTGCGTGCGCCCTGCAAATATGAGTAGAAAAAGCTGTCGTCATAGGTGAGACCGGAGGTCCACCCGCGCCCGCCCACGCGCAGGATGCAGAAATCAACGCCGCTTGCTTTGACTGCCTCCCAGTTGATTGAGTTATTATACGAGGAAACATCCACACCGATGGCCGTGGCCTTTATACCGTTGTCGTCAAAGAAAAACTTTTTGCCGTTTATCCGCTGAAAGCCCTTGAGCCGTCTGCCGTCTGCGCCGATATAGCATATGCCGCCGTCGGTAAGCTGCCAGCCACCGGTCTGTGTTCCACGCTCGATAGGTACAGCCTCGATATCATAGAGGTCGTTTATCGTGTTGTCGGGGTAGATGAGCTCGATACGCTCCACATGGAGTGCCGTGCTTTCGTCAGAGAGAAAATCTTCCGGTGAGATGAAACGAAGACCGTATTGGTTGCCGCTTTGCGGACTGCCGACGAGAAGAACGTCGCTGGGCTTGCCGTTGCTCCTGTAAAGAAGATAGCCGTTCTCGTCGGTACTAAAGCGGTAGGAATAAACAATGTTCCCGTTTTCGTCCACGATATAGTTCCCGTCGGCGGAGGCGGCGCTCCAGCGACGCTTGTTTACCTGAACGGTGACGTCGTCAGGCGCAAGGTAAACACCCTGCGACTCCATGCTCACGGTATATTCTCCGCGTGAAAGACCCTCGAGATAGAGGCTTCCGTCCGGCTCGGTACTGTACGCGAACACATTCCCGTTCGGAAAAATAACGCTCAAGGCAAGGCTTTCGTTTTCGATGGCGTGGCCGCTCTCGGTCCTGACCACGATATAAAGATCCTCCTCCGTAGATGAAGCGGAGAGGGTCGTTTTTATTTCACGCGCCTCTGGCAGGGGTGACTCCGTGACAGATGCGGAGCGCGCGGACTCTACCGAGCTTTTCACCTCAAGGTAACGAACAAACTGAGACACAAAAAGCACGAGACACAAAAAGAGAAGCGCCGTACACAGTAACGCCGCGACAGCCGTGCGGCTTGTTTTTTTATTATCTTTATTCATATATAGGTTTTATGATTATCAGCTTTTCAATGCCTTGACCGAGGCCACCCATGCCTTTTTCAGCAGTCGCGTAAAATTGCTCCAGACGAAGTGATAAACGAACGCGGCGACAAGAGTCAGAATAAAAATTCCGACGGCATACATTATATCCTCGCCGAGAGAGCTTATTCCGGCCCAAACCTCAAAATAGCACAGGAGAAGCACGAGATAATGCACGAGATACCATTCGTAGCTTACCGACGACATCTTCAGCATGAGCGAATTGATCGGCCTGATACCAAGCTTGTACAGAGCGAGTGCGCAGAGAACAAAGCCCGCCGCGCTGGGTGCGTCGCCAAACGCGCCCAATATACCACCGGCGAAGTAACACACCAGCAGCAACGCGTATCCCGCCACGCCGAGGAGAAAGAGCCTGAGTGCAGATGTGCGTTCATACCATGCGACCACGTCATTTATATGATCCGCCGCGGCCATTCCGACGGAAAACTCGAATAGAAACTGTAGGAAGAAGCTGTTCCATATTCTCTCATCGCTTATCCCCGCTATCACGGTAAATGCCGCCCACAAGGCGTTTACGGCAAACGCCAGCGCGAGAAAGCGCCGTGCGCCGAGCTTTTGGTATACTTTCACAAGCAGAGGGAATACCAGATAAAACTGGATTATGGTAGAGATAAACCAGAAATGTCCGCCAAAGGTCACCTCATACTGAGGGAAAAACATCTTGTAGAGAAATACGTGGCTCATCAGCGCGGAAAAACGGTCAACGTCCGAGACGAGGTAGACATTTTCACAGTGATAGGAAATGATTACAATTATGATATACGGGAAATAAACCTTTGAAAGACGCTTGAGCCAGAACCTCGGTGCGGTAAGAGGGCGTCTTTTGTGTGAGTAGTACAGCCCGAAGCCGGAGCACACCAGAAACGCCTGACATCCCGTGCCGAGAACAAAGCCCAGCCGCCGCAGAGCCTCCGGGAGGAACTGCATATATATCGTGACGAAGTGGTAGACGACGACACAGGTTATCGCCAGCGCCTTTATGAAATCGACAGCGTCCAGTTTTTTGAAATTACTCATGCAAATACCTGACCATAATAAACTGTTTTCGCCTATAGAATATCCGAAAAACTGTGCAAAGTCAAGGAAAAGCAGGAAAGTGCCGAATATGCTTGAGAAAGGGGAGCGGTTGTGATAAAATCACCCACATGGATATGAGTTTTGAAAAAAGATATATAGAGGCGCGCAGAAAGGTTATCTGCGACGACTTTGCCTACCTCAACGAGAAGCAGCGCGAAGCGGTGATGGCCACGGAGGGGCCGCTGTTGATACTTGCGGGAGCCGGAAGCGGCAAGACCACAGTGTTAATCAACCGCATAGCGAATCTTCTTAAATACGGCAGAGCGGGAGATACCACCGAGATGGACGAATTCGCCGCGCCGGAGGATATTGCCGTCATGGAGCGCGGCGGCTCGGAGGCACAGCGTCTTGCGGCGTTTGAGCCCGTAAAGCCGTGGCGGATTCTCGCCATCACGTTTACGAACAAGGCGGCGGATGAGCTCAAGGAACGCCTTGAAAAGAAGCTCGGCGGCGAGGCAAATGACATCTGGGCGTGCACCTTTCACTCGGCGTGCGTCAGGATACTACGCCGTGACGCGGAGAAGCTGGGCTTTCCGGACAACTTTACCATCTATGACACCTCTGATAGCATGAGTCTTGCAAAGCGCATCATTAAGGACATGGGGCTGGATGAAAAGACCTTCTCGCCGCGCTCCATGCTCACGGAGATAAGCCGCGCCAAGGACGCGCAGATATCCGCAAAGACATACCTTGCCGAGGCGAAACTTTCCGGCGATATCCGCCGCACGCATATCGGCGAGATATACAGCGAGTATATGCGCCGTATGTTCTCTGCCGGGGCGATGGACTTTGACGACCTGATTGCCTTTACGGTGAAGCTTTTGCAGGAGAATGACGATGTGCGTGAATACTGGCAGAATCGTTTCCGCTATGTTCTCATCGACGAGTATCAGGATACGAACCATCTACAGTATCTCTTCGCCTCTATCCTTGCCGGGAGATGGGGGAATATATGCGTTGTGGGCGACGATGATCAGAGCATTTACAAGTTCCGCGGCGCGACTATAGAGAATATACTCACCTTTGAGGACGAGTACAGGAACTGTCGAACCATACGGCTTGAGCAGAATTACCGCAGTACCGGCCATATACTCGACGCGGCAAACGCCGTCATACGCAACAACATGGGACGCAAGGGAAAGGAGCTCTGGACAAACGCCGGGCCGGGTCTGCCGCTCGAGCTTTATGTTGCGGATAACGAGAACGATGAGGCTCAGTATGTTGCCTCGCATATAATGGACGGCTTCGGACACGGCGCGAACTGGCGTGACCACGCGGTGCTGTATCGTATGAACGCGCAGTCGAACGCGCTCGAATTTGCCTTTAAGCGCAGTGGTATACCTTACCGCATCATCGGCGGTACAAGGTTCTTCGAGCGTGCCGAGATCAAGGATGTGCTGGCCTACCTGAGCGTCATATCCTACCCGGCTGACGATCTGCGCCTGACGAGGATCATCAATGTTCCCGCGCGCGGAATAGGGGAGCGCAGTGTCGAGGCGGCACGAGCTATTGCGGAAGCCGAGGGAGTGTCCCTGTTTGAGATAATCTCCAATGCCGACAGACACAGAGAGCTACAGCGTGCGTCAATCAAAATGCGACTCTTTGCCTCGCTGATCGATGAGCTTCGCGCCTTTGCGGAGAATAACACGCCAGACCTTCTCTTTGACGAATTGCTCGAAAAGACAGGCTATCTGCGCGCGCTTGAGGAGTCTGACGACGACAAGGACGCCTCCCGTGCGGAGAACGTCAAGGAGCTTAAAAGCAGTATAATTTCCTATATGAAGGAAAGCGGCGACGATACGCTTGAGGGGTACCTTGCGAACGTCGCGCTGTATACCGACATGGATAATTATGACAAGGATGCCGACGCAGTGGTAATGATGACCATGCACAGCGCAAAGGGTCTTGAGTTCCCCCATGTTTTCATCGCGGGCATAGAGGAGGGGATATTTCCCAATATGCGCGCCATAGGCGAGAGCGAGGAAATGGAGGAGGAACGCCGACTCTGCTATGTGGCCATCACGAGGGCAAAGACCCGCCTTGACCTTGTATGTGCGCGGCAGCGTATGCTTTTCGGCCGCACCACGGCCAACAGGGTGTCGCGTTTTGTGGACGAAATACCCTCGGACGACATAAAGAAAAACATTCCCAAGGGCTACGCCTTCAGCGACAGGAGCCGTGAAAGCGCCACATATGCCCCTCCGCAGAGACAGTATCACGTCGCACCTCCGACGGAGAAAGAGCCCGCCACGACTGCCGCACCGCAGTTTTCAGTCGGCGACAATGTGCGCCACAAGGTGTTCGGTGAGGGCGTTATAATAAAATTGATACCCATGGGCGGAGATTACCTGGTTGAGATAAACTTTGAAAACATCGGTATCAAGAAGCTGATGCTCCGTGCCGCGGTAATGTACATGACAAAAGAGTGATTGAAATGGATAAAAAAGCTTTCTGGGGACGGGCGGCGCTTTTCGCCACCGCGCTTATATGGGGCACGTCCTTTATAGTAATGAAAACAACCCTTGATGACTTAGGCGTGCTCCGGCTGCTTGCAGTGCGCTTTTCGGTGTCGGCGGCACTGCTCCTGCTGTTCTCGTGGAAAAAGCTGAAACGGATGAGCAGACCGGTTCTCAGGGGCAGTATCCTCATGGGCATCAGCCTATCGGTAGCGTATATTTTTCAGACCTATGGGCTTTCGTATACCATGCCGGGGAAAAACGCGTTTCTCACTACGACGTACTGCGTGCTTGTCCCCTTCATGGCGTGGGCGATCTACCGCCGCAGACCGTCCGCCGCGGATATTTTTGCCGCTGTGCTGTGCGTCGCGGGCATAGGCTTCGTGTGTCTTGAAAACGGCTTTCATGATGTTAACCTCGGTGATGTGCTCACTCTCTGCTGCGGCGTTTTCTACGCGCTTCAGATAATCATGCTTGAGCATTACGGCCCGGGTAACGATGCCATGTCGATAACCGCGGTGCAGTTTGCCGTGGGAGCGGTGATTTTCTGGTGTGGCACTCTGCTGTTCGAGGGCGTTCCCGCACCCGTAGACATGGGGGCATGGTGGAATATAGCGTATCTGAGCATAGTCTGCACGGCCGTCTGCTACTTTCTCCAGACGTGGGGCATGAAGTATACTCCGTCTGCGCAGGGCGCTATAATACAGACTCTTGAGGCGGTTTTCGGCGTGCTCTTTTCGGTCCTTATCTATGACGAGCCCCTGACCGCACAGCTCATCATCGGCTTTTCGCTCATATTCGTCTCCGTTATCATTCCGGAAATAGTTCCAAAACACCCGCGGCAAACACCGCATATATCGCATACATAAGAAAGCGCCCCGTTCGAGCATACCGAGCGGGGCACTGAATATTTCTCTGTCAGACGTCGTTTCTTGTGATGGCGAAATCATATGTGCCGTAGCCGGTTGCGAGCACAGCGCCGTCCACGGTCATGGTGATATTATCCGCGGAGTAGGCGTCGAGGTAGGTGAGGACGATACAGCTCAGCGTCAGATGTTCTCCCGCCTCGTCAAGGCCGTTCAGGTAATCCGTCAGCCCTTTGCTGAAATCAATTGCGAGATGCTCACCATTGTTGATAAAGACGTTTATTTCCACGTCGGAGGGAAGCACCCCCGCAGTACGGAGCGCGGCAGCAAGAGTATGCTCGTTGAGCTCGTCTATTGGCATTGAGGCCTTCTTGAAATCGCCGTAGTAGATATCAGCGCGCTCCGGCGTTTCAAGGGCAAGAGCTGAAAAAAGCTGTGAGAAGAAAACGTCGGTGTCTGCCGCGTCCCACTGTGCGCTTTTGCTGTAGCCCGCATCGTCAAGTATCGCCTCTCCGCCGGGGAAGCTTATCTCGGCAGCGCGTCGCCATGTGTCTCTGAGCGTGGGAGGAAAGCCGTCGGATATCTCACTGCTCTCGTCGTAAATGTTGTAATCGGAGTGCTTTGCGGCAAAGGCGGCAGAGGCCTTGCTTATCGCGCCGGCACTGCCGTAAAGCGCATACCAGTCGAGCATCTTCCCGGAGATGGCGGCGAGCTTCAGAGAGCTACCCGCGGTGCCGGGGTAATAGTCAGAGTAGAGCTCTTCAAGCACGGCAAGAAGTGCGTCTGCCGCTTCGGAGTCCGCGTCATCTGCGGCAGAGACGGAGGAATCAGGCGCGGCCGTAGCCTCGGGCGACTGCTCGGGGACAATGACTATCTCTGCCTCCGGGACAAGACTGCACGCGCACAGAGACAGGCAAAGCGCGACCGTAAGTATATATGCAACTGTTCTTTTCATTTTCTGTCCTTTCCGTAAACTCTGAGACGGTTTACTTCTCTATATAAAATACCACTGCGCGGACGCAATAACAACTTAATATTGATTAAAGTGTGTTGAAGTTGACGAGTCATAACACCCGTGATAAAATATGCCTGTCGAATATCTCGTTGCCGACATGGAAATCTGTCTGAATAAATCGCTTCAGGGGAGGCAGCAGAATGAATCTTGCAAGAATTATGATCCCAAAGGTCAGTACCGTGTTTTTGAAAGAAAACCAGACCGTCCGACAGGGCTGGGAAATAATGAACCGAAACGGCTTTACCGCAATCCCGGTGCTGGATGCCGACGGGAAATATACAGGCACGGTCAGCGAGGGCGATTTTCTTAAATTCATTATGGCCGAGGGAACACTTGACGTTCAGAACATGGAAAGCCATCGCGTTTTTGAACTGGTGAGAAAAGACTTCTGCCCGCCTCTGGAAATTCAGGCCGGCGAGGAACAGGTGATAGATTCCGTATTAAACCAGAACTTTGTCCCTATTGTGGATAGTCGGAATACGCTCTGCGGTATTCTGACCCGACGCGGCGTGATCCAGTATCTGGCGGAGGAGCTTGAAAAGATTACGACACCTTCGCAGTCATAAAAACATTCTGGGATAAATCATATGAGAAAAATGAAGATACTTCTTACAGCCTTTGAGCCGTTCGGGGGAGAGACGATAAACCCCGCTATGGAGGCCGTAAAGCTCGTCGCTGATGAGATCTGCGGTGCCGAGATCGTAAAGTGCTATGTCCCTGTCGTGTTCAAAAAATCTATAGACCTTGTCCTTGCGGCGATGGAGGCGGAGCGGCCTGATGTTGTTGTATGCGTGGGACAGGCGGGCGGACGCGAGGGTGTGACTCCGGAGCGTGTCGCGATAAATGTTGACGACGCAAGGATACCCGATAACGAGGGCAACCGGCCTGTGGACGTCCCCGTGTACCCCGATGGGAAAAACGCCTATTTCGCAAGCATCCCGGTAAAGGCGATCGTTCGCGAAATACAGGCGGCGGGCATATCCTCGTCGCTCTCAAATTCCGCGGGCACCTATGTCTGCAATCACCTGATGTATGGTGTGCTGTATAATATCGAACGCTCGTATCCCGGTATGCGTGGCGGATTCATCCACGTTCCGTATATCCCCGGGCAGGTCGCGGAGCGTCCGGGGGTCGCGTCACTGCCACTTCCGGAGATCGTAAGAGCACTTGAGGTCGCGCTGGGCGCGATAGTCAAAAACGAAAGCGACATCTCCGCCACTCTCGGGACAGAAAGCTGACAAAAGCCGGAGCCCTTGGGGACTCCGGCTTTCAGAACGGCCGATACGGAGGAGCCCGGCTCAATACGGAGTTTTTTCGCGCTCGATGTCCAGCAGATAGCTGAGCTTGTTTTCGGGCAGAATATTTTCATCGGACTCATAGAGCGTGTTGGAGATATATTTTATTCTGCCGCTTTCATACTCGTATACCGTTACCTCATGCGTGAACGCCTTGTCTGTGCCGTACCATTTGTTTACCGCGTCGACCACCATGGTCACGGAGCCGTCGGAGTTGTACCAGTAGTCCACGACCTCCGGCTCGGGAGTTCTGGGAGTGACCTCGTAATATTCGTTCTGGTAGCCGAGGAAAAAGTACCCACCCGCGCTTCTGCTGTAGTCGGAAATGTTTTTCAGCGAGGCGGAATTGATATCAAAGTAATACTTCACTACTTCCTCAAAGTCGTCGGTGGGCACGACGTACAGGCTGGTTCCGCTGACGGAGGAATAGTAATTGCGCACTGTATGCGAGGAAAGCGTTTCGGTCCCGTGGTACATGGCGAATAGATATGCGTACAGACTGTTGAAATCTATGGGGCCAGGATTAAACTGATTCCATGTGGTGGTGAAGAGGTTGTTTTCAAAATATCCGATGGGCTCGATGTATTTTCTGCACAGGGCTCGTTTCGTGCTGTCATAGGGCTTTACTCTGATGAAAACATAGGAATTCGAGTTTGAGCGCTGGTTGTCATCAAAGCTGTCAAAGTTCCGGTTATAGATGAGCCAGCCCTTGTCGGTGTATTTCACGTCCGATATCTGATACTGTCCCTCGGAAACGACGGACGGCTCGTTGTTCTTGTCCCAGACCGCCGTCATTGTGACAAGGTGCCATTCGCCGTTTTCCCGTTCAAGATGATAGGCGGATATCTGCCCGTCGGGATAGACGGTATAGTACGTCCCTCCGCAGTCCTGCCCGAGGTATATCTCCTCACAGAAATCAAGAAGGTTTATATATCCCTCCATGTCCCAAGTCCCGAGAGAGTCCACCGCCGCGTAGCCCATCGAGCCGATGTGCTCGACCATGGCGTAATAAGCCGAATCAGACAGCACAACGTTCAGCGCGTGGCCCTTATCTGCCCCGGCATAAATATCGGCGCAGCCTTCCGCGACGGTGAGCAGCTCCTGACGAAGCCGCTTGCGCTCACTCCTGTCGGCGGAGGCAATGGTATTATATTCAACCGGCTGTTCGTCCTTCGCGGAGGCGGCTTCTGCCGCGGACACGGAGGAGAGCGCGGAGGACGTGCCGGACTGCTCCTTTTTCCCGCAGGCGCACAGCATAAGCGCGCAGAGCAGCAACAAAGCAAAAATAAGGCATCGTTTTTTCATAGTCGCACCTCTAACAGTTCTGCCTCCATTATAGTACATTTGCCGGGCAAACGCAACTTTGCAAATGTAAAGCTTCTTTTACCACAATATGAAAGAAACTGTAAGTTGTAAAATAAAGATTCCAAAAAAGATGACTCATACTGAGAACTCTG
>CAZPLL010000060.1:0-11122 GCA_964587485.1 uncultured Oscillospiraceae bacterium
CTATTTCGAGATGCTGGGCAACTTCTCCTTCGGAGACTATTTCAAGCGCGAGGCCATTGCGTGGAGCTGGGAGTTCCTGACATCCCCACAGTGGGTCGGCCTTGACCCGGAGAGACTTTATCCCTCTGTCTATGTGGATGATGACGAAGCGTTTGATATCTGGAACAAAGAGATAGGCATCCCGGCCGAGCGTATTTTCCGCTTTGGCAAGGAGGACAACTTCTGGGAACACGGTGCCGGTCCCTGCGGCCCATGCTCCGAGATATACTATGACCGCGGCGAGAGATTCGGCTGCGGTAAACCCGACTGCACTGTCGGCTGTGACTGTGACCGCTATATGGAGGTCTGGAACAACGTTTTCTCACAGTTTGACAACGACGGCCACAACAATTATACAGAGCTTAAGCAGAAAAACATTGATACCGGCATGGGGCTTGAACGTCTTGCCGTTGTCTGCCAGGATGTTGACTCCCTCTTTGATGTCGATACCGTCATGAATATCACCAACAGAGTCAGCGAGCTTACCGGCGCATACTACGGAAAGAGCCACAGAATGGATGTTTCTCTCCGCGTTATTACCGACCATATCCGCAGTGCCACCTTCATGATCTGTGACGGAGTCCTCCCCTCTAACGAGGGCAGGGGGTATGTTCTCCGCCGTCTGCTTCGCCGCGCCGCACGTCACGGAAAGCTCCTTGGCGTGAACGAACCGTTCCTCTACAGGGTCATTGACATGGTCGTACACGAAAACGAATGTCAGTACCCCGAGCTTCGTGATAAGCAGGAGTACATCACCCGCGTTGTCAGAACCGAGGAGGAAAACTTCGCCAAGACCATTGATGCGGGAATGAAGATTTTCGCGGAGCTTCTTGACGAGCATAAGGCAAAGGGCGAGACCGTGTTTTCCGGGGCGGACGCGTTCAAGCTTTATGATACCTACGGCTTCCCGATAGACCTGACCATCGAGATGTGTGCCGACGAGGGGATGAGCGTCAACGAGGACGAGTTCAAGACCCTCATGAACGAACAGCGCGTCCGTGCGCGCGAAGCACGCAAGGCCCTCGGCGATCTGGGCTGGGCCGGTGTGGAGTTCGGCAAGGGGATTCCCGAGACCGAGTTTGTCGGCTACGACTCACGCGAGTGCGAGGCAAAAATACTCGCCATCGTCGCGGACGGTGAGCTGCGCGACGCTGTGACCTCCGGTACCGAGGCCATTGTTGTACTTGATAAAACGACCATGTATGCCGAGATGGGCGGACAGGTTGGCGATCACGGCACGATAACTGCCGACGGCGTATGCTTCTCCGTCAATAATGTCCTGAAAAACAAGGGCGGAAAGTTCATGCATTACGGCACCCTTGAAGCCGGCGAGCTTAAGGTCGGTGACAGAGTAAAGGCAAGCTACTGCGAGTATCGACGCGACGCCGTCCGCCGCGCACACAGCGCGACACATCTTCTCCAGTATGCATTACGCAAGGTTCTCGGCGACCATGTGCATCAGGCGGGCTCGCTTGTTGAGCCGGACTTTCTGCGCTTCGACTTTACGCATTTCTCCGCTGTCACGCCCAAGGAGCTTCGCGAGGTAGAGCGCCTTGTGAACGAGGCTGCCGCTACCGGATACCCTGTAATTACAAAGGAAATGCCCGTGGAAGAGGCAAGAAGATCCGGCGCTACCGCACTCTTCGGTGAGAAGTACGGCGATGTGGTCCGTGTTGTTGATATGTCGGTGAGCGTTGAGCTGTGCGGCGGTACGCACCTTGATAATACCGCAAAGGTCGGCGCGTTCCATATTACCTCCGAGGGCTCCGTTGCCTCCGGCGTTCGCCGTATCGAGGCCGTGACGGGCACGAAGACCCTGGAATGCCTCTACGAAAACATCAGCACCGTGAATAAAATTGCGGCAATGTTCAAGTCGAGCCCCGCGGATATCCTTGCCCGCATCGAACAGCAGGCAAACGAGCTCAAGGAGGCAAAGCGCCTTGTTGAGCAGTATAAGGACAGAGAGTCCGCCGGAGGCGCGGACGGTATGCTCGCAAAGGCAAAGAACGTCGGGGGACTTCATGTGGTCACCGAAAAGCTCGGCGAGGGCGACGCGAATGCTCTTCGCAAGCTGGGCGACGTTCTACGCGACAAGGACAGCGCGGTCGTGTCTGTCATAGCGCTTGTAAACGGAGACAAGATAACCTTCCAGTGCGTCTGTGGCAGTGAGGCCGTGTCAAAGGGTGTCCGTGCGGGTGACATCATCAGGAGCATCACGGCTATTGCCGGCGGTAAGGGCGGCGGTAAGCCCGACTCCGCAATGGGCGGCGGCAACAACGTCGGCAAGCTCGATGAGGCACTTGCGGCGGTCGAGACATTCGTGGCATCCAAAATTTAAGGAGGATATATCATGACAGATCCGAATTGCATTTTCTGCAAAATCATAAACGGCGATATTCCCAGCACCAGGGTCTATGAGGATGAGTACGTCCTTGCCTTCCACGATATTAATCCCCAGGCACCCGTGCATATCGTTGTCGTGCCCAGGGAGCATATCTGCTGTGCCATGGCGATAAATGCCGAGAACTCTTTCCTCGTCGGAAAGTGCTTTGAGGCCATCGCCAGGATAGCCGAGACCGAGGGACTTGACAACGGCTTTCGTGTCATCAACAACTGCGGTGAGGACGGCGGACAGACCGTTATGCATCTGCACTTTCACATTCTTGGCGGAGTGAAGCTCTCCGAGAAGATCATCTGACAGTATTACCGTGCCGCGCAGGAATAATTCTGCGCGGCATTGTCTATCGAACAGAGGAGCGGTATGAGGATACTTGCAATCGCGACAGGGGCGTTTTCCGCCGCCGTGTTTGCCGCAAATTACATATTGCCCGAAAGCCTGCCGGTGCCGCTGGCACTCGTGTGTATTCTTGTGGGAAGCGTACTCTTTTGTGTGGAGACGAGGCCGATTCGCGCCGCACGGATAGCTCTCCTTGCGATGTCCGTAGGACTTTTGTGCTTTCATGTTCATGAACAGCGGACTCTTGTCCCTGCCGCGGAGCTTTCCGGGGAGACAACGGAGCTCACTGCGGAGGTGCTCGAATTCCCCACACGGTCCGAATATTTCTACAGTATAGAGCTCAAGCTGAAAACTGACGGGCTTCCGAAGCTGAATATACTACTCTACGATTATACAGGGAGCGCGGCCGAGTTGCGCCCCGGTCAGACCGTGTGCTTTACCGCGAAGCTCAAACGTGCCGACACGCGTTACGGAGAGCGCTATGATTACTATAACTCGCAGAACATATATCTCATCGCCACGGCAAAATCCGATATAACCGTTACAGGCGAAGCGTTTACCCTGCGCACTGTCCCCGCGCTTGTCCGAAAGACCCTCACTGCCGCGATAGACCGTGTGTTTCCTTCGGATACCGCGCCGTTTATGAAAGCGCTGATGGCGGGGGACAGGAGCGAGTATAACAAGGATATACCTTTGAAAACCGCTATGAGCTATGCGGGCTTTGCGCATATGATAGCCGTGTCCGGTATGCACGTTGCGTTTCTTGTTGGGTTTATCATGCTTATCATGGGGAAAGGCCGCCATACGTCTGTGATATGTATTGCGCTCGTGTGGCTGTTTGTGCTTGTGACAGGCTCACCTCTCTCCGCGGTCAGGGCGGGCGTGATGCAGACTATGCTTCTCATGGCTCCGATATTCAGGCGGGAGAATGACTCCGTGACGTCACTTTTTACTGCTCTTGCACTTATCCTTGCGAAAAATCCCCTTGCCGCAAGGAGCGTCAGCCTCCAGCTTTCCTTTGCTGCTATGGCGGGGCTTTTGTGCTTCGGTGAAAAGCTTTTTTCGGCGATGACACGCACGGTAAAGAATAAGCGGTCGCGCCGTTTTCTCTCATACCCAATGGCCGCCGCGGCAAGCTCGTTGGCCGTCATGACGTTTACGGCGCCGCTTTCGGCTCTTATATTCGGGTATCTCTCGCTGCTCACACCGCTGACGAGTGTTCTCTGTATGTGGGCGGTGTCGGTCTGCTTCTGCGGAGGCTATGCCGCTTGCCTGCTCTCGGTGCTCCCAATTGCGGGAAAAGCCGCGGCGTGGGTCGTGTCGTGGTTTGCAAGATACATTTTCTTCGTTGCACATACGGCGTGCGATATGCCGCTGTCCGTGGTGTTTTTTGAAAATCGCCTTAATGTGGCGTGGCTCATCCTGACATATGCGCTCTTTATATGGGTGTTTACGGGAGGAAAAAGACGTGCGCGCAGGGTCGCTTTCGCACTGCTCACATCGACGGTGACACTTGCGGCGGCGCTCCTTATTCCGTATTACAGCTACCGTGGAGGGCACGGAACGTTCGCCGCCATAAATGTCGGGCAGGGGCAGAGCATAGCCGTTATGTCGGGGGAGCGGACACTGCTTGTGGACTGCGGCGCGACGGGTGCACAGAGAAACGCTGGAGAGACTGCCGCATCATATCTGAAAAGCCGTGGGAGAAACAGCGTAGATATTCTTTTGCTTACACATCTTCACGCCGACCATGCAAACGGTGTTGCCGCACTTATGGAGCTTGTCAGGGTGGATATGATAGTTTTGCCTGAGAGCTGTGACGATGCAGACGATACGCTTGGGGACATACTTGAATGTGCCACGCGCAACGGTACGGAGGTTGTTCGTCTCAGCGAGGATACCGAGTTTACCTGCGGAGGGATCACCGGCACGATATACGCACCGTTATCGGGTGAGGACGAAAACGAAAGGTGCCTTACCGCGAAGATATCTGTCGGAGAGTATGATATGATAGTTACCGCCGACATCTCCTCCGAGTCCGAGAAAGCCCTCATCGAGCAACATGCGCTTACGGATTCGGAGCTTTTGATCGTCGGTCACCACGGTTCGCGCTACTCAAGCTGTGAGGAGTTTCTCACGAGCATCGGCGCGAAAAGCGCGGTAATAAGTGTCGGCTATAATACCTACGGACATCCCACCGATGAAGTGCTTGAACGTCTGGCCGATTGCGGTTATAATGTGTATAGAACCGATATTGACGGGACTGTGGAAATACGGATAGGTTGACTTATGGCAAAAAAGAATGAAGAAAAACTGAATTATGCCGCCGAAATACGCCGCCTGAAGGATTACGGGCCGCAGAGACTCTATCTCCTCTGGGGCGTCGAGGACTATCTGCGTGAGCAGTATCTTACCAAGCTCAAGGCGATATGCCTTCCGGAGGGTGAGGACAGCTTCAGCTTTAAGCGCATGGACGGGCCGGAGATAGACGTTAACGAGCTTGCCCGGGCTGTGGATGCGATGCCCTTCCTTTCGGAGAGGAGCTTTGTGGAGATACGCGGCCTTGACCTCAACAAGCTGAAGGACGCCGACAGGCTCGTTGAGATCCTGTCGGATATTCCGGACTATTGTACGGTTGCCCTCGTGCAGAGCGCTCAGTTTGAGCCGGACGGCAGACTCAAGGCCATTAAGGCCATACGGGCCGCCGCAAAGGAACTGAGGTTTACCCAACAGTCTCAGGGACTTTTGGTTGACTGGATAGTACGCCGCTTCGCCGCCGCCGGAAAACGCATTGAGCTTGACGCGGTGCAGAGGCTTATTTTCGTCAGCGGCGATCTTATGAACAAACTCATACCCGAGATCGATAAAATCGCCGCCTACGCAAAGGGAGAAAAGGTAACCGTCTCCGACGTTGACGCCGTCGCGAACCATGTGCCGGAGGCCGTGATATTCGATATGACCGACTATATCGCACAGAAAAAATATAACTCCGCCATGAGTGTTCTTGCGGAACTGCTGGCGGATAAAAATAACGAGCCTATCGCAATGCTCGGTATGCTCGGGCTTCAGATGAGGAAGCTGTACGCGGCACGCCTCGCAATAGACAACGGACTCGGGGTAAAGTATGTGATGGAAAACTGTGCGATAAAATATGACTACATTGCCAATAAGCTCATGGCCTCTGCTAAGGGGTTCACGCTTCCACGGCTTATCCGTGCGCTTGAGATATGCGCCGAGACCGATTACAGAATGAAAAGCACCGGACAGGACACCGCAGAGCTCATTAAAGAGGCCGTTGTGCGTATAGCGGCGGGGGAGTGCTGATGATCAGAATAAAGGAGGTCATAGTCGTCGAGGGACGCTATGACAAAAACGCCCTCAGTCAGGTGGTCGATGCTGTTATCATTGAGACCTCGGGCTTTGGCATCTTTAACGATGCGCAGAAGCAGAAGCTCCTGCGCACCATGGCCGAGGCGCGTGGGCTTATCGTACTGACGGACTCCGACGGAGCGGGCTTTGTCATCCGTAACTTTATCAAGTCCTGCGTTGACCCGCGCCTGCTGAAGCACGCCTATATTCCGGATATACACGGTAAGGAGCGGCGCAAGTCATCTCCCTCCAGAGAGGGCAAACTCGGCGTCGAGGGTATGCGTCCGCATGTGCTGCTTGATGCGCTTCTTCGTGCCGGGGCGACCATTGACGGAGGTGAGAGCGTGTCGGCATCGGCGCATATCAGCAAGGCGGACATGTACGCGATGGGGCTGACCGGGCGCGAGGGGAGTGCCGCGAAGAGAGCTGAGCTGATACGCCGTCTCGACCTTCCGGAGCACATTACCGCCGGTGCCCTCCTTGATGTGCTCAATGCGGTAATGACGCGCGAGGAGTTTATGGCGCTTCAGCTTTGAATATCCTCGATACATACTGAGCCTATCATCGAAATAATGAGCAGGGATTGCGGAAGCTCATAGAGTGCCGCTGCCATATTGAAAAGCTCACGACTGCCGGTCGTTTCATAGCCGATCAACATCACAATGCACAGAAAAAGCAACAGACACGATAGCTGTAATGTGCGCATAAATATGTACCACGCATCGGGACACATCCTCAACATTCGCTTCAGGACAGGTTTTAGCTTCATAAAAACACCTCACAGTGATTTTATATCAGGTGAGGTGTTTCTTCAATGAACACATATTTCCAAAAAAATATGAACAGAACATTAAATATGTCTGTATCGGCGGGACAAATCAATTTGTTTGTGATAAAATCAGAAAAACGCAGACCCGGCAAAGCGCCGAATCTGCGTCATTGGCACCCACAAGAGGATTCGAACCTCCGACCCCTCGCTTAGGAGGCGAGTGCTCTGTCCTGCTGAGCTATGTGGGCTTGTCTGTGAAGCTATGTTATTTTAACTCAAAAAATCACTCGTGTCAATATTGACTGGAAGGAAACCTATGCTCAAGCTCAAAGAAATAAGAAAAGACTACATGGCCGGCGATACGGTCGTTCACGCGCTCAAGGGGGTAAGCCTTGAATTTCGCGAAAATGAATTTGTCGCGATACTGGGTCATTCCGGCTGTGGTAAGACAACTATGCTCAATATCATTGGCGGACTTGACCAGTACACCTCCGGTGACCTTATCATTAACGGCCGATCTACCAGGGACTTCAACGACGGCGATTGGGATTCCTATCGCAATCATTCAATAGGCTTCGTGTTCCAGTCATATAACCTTATCCCGCACCAGAGCGTTCTTTCAAATGTCGAGCTTGCGCTTACGCTCTCGGGTGTAGGCCCCGCCGAACGCAGAGCGCGGGCGAAGGAAGCGCTTGAAAAAGTCGGCCTCGGCGATCAGCTTGACAAGAAACCCAATCAGATGTCCGGTGGACAGATGCAGCGTGTGGCAATAGCCCGAGCGCTGGTAAATGACCCGGACATACTCCTCGCGGACGAGCCTACCGGCGCGCTTGACTCCGACACCTCGGTACAGATCATGGAGATACTCAAGGAGATATCCCGCGATAAGCTTATCATCATGGTCACCCATAACCCCGAGCTTGCGGAGGATTACGCCAGCAGGATCATCCGCCTGAAGGACGGCGAGATATTCGGCGATACCATGCCATATGATTCGGGCATTGAGACTGTGCGCACCGAAGGACATGATAAAAAAACCTCCATGGGATTCCTGACCGCGTTATCTCTCTCACTCAATAACCTCATGACAAAAAAGGCGAGGACACTGCTCACGGCATTCGCGGGCAGTATAGGAATCATCGGCATTGCTCTCATAATGTCTCTCTCAAACGGTATACAGAACTATATCGACAAGATACAGGAGGATACTCTTTCAAGCTATCCTATCACCATAGAGGCCGAGAGCGTAGACATGACGAGCATGATGAGCTCGCTCATGGGCGTTCAGGCCTCCGTTGAGGATAACCAGCACGAGAAGGATGCCGTCTATTCGAGCAATATTCTCTACTCGCTCATGAATTCTCTCGTCTCCGCCGACAAGGCAACGAACAACCTGAAAGCGTTCAAGGAATATCTTGAGGACGAAAACAGCGAGATCAGCCAGTATATCAGCTCCATACAGTATTCCTATGATCTGGACATGAACATATACGCCGAGGACGTTGACGGGAATGTTGTTAAGACAGATATCGTTGAGCTTATGCAGACAGCTATGGGCGCGACCTTTGGCGGCGATTACAGCGCGTTTTTCGTCAACTACGGTCAGTATTACTCCGTGATGGATGCGTGGCAGGAAATGCTTCCCGGTGAACACGGAGAGGCTATCAATCCGCTCCTCAAGCAGCAGTACGACCTGCTGTACGGAAAGTGGCCGGAGAAATATGACGAGGTCGTTCTCGTGGTCGATAAGAATAACGAAGTCTCCGACGTGGTGCTTTATGCCTTGGGGCTGAAGTCCAACAGTACGCTCTCGGAGGATATGCAGACCTTCATGGCTCAGGAGGATCTGCGTACCGAGATAGATAGCTGGTCGTATGAGGAAATATGCGATATGAGCTTTCGCTATATCTATCCCGCCGACGAGTACACTCTGGATGAGGAAACTGGGGAGTATGTCAATCTTGCCGATGAGGAGATAGGACTCAAGACTCTCTTCAATAACGGCATGGAGATCAAAATTGTCGGCGTTATCCGCCAGAACGCGGACGCGGTGAGCGGCATGATGACCGGAGCCATAGGCTATACTCATGACCTTGTGGAATATGTCGTCAATACAGCCGCGGAGAAGGACATGGTAAAGCGCCAGCTTGACGACCCCAAAACTGATGTTTTTACCGGACTGCCGTTCCTTGATGAGGATGACGAGGTGCTCACCAACAGCAAGAAGATAGAGGCGGCGCGTGACTATATAGCCGATGCGGACACCGCACAGCTTGCCGACGTGTATGTTGAGTATGTCTCCAGACCCACGGATCAGTACATACAGGAAATACTTGACGAGCAGATGGAGGAGACCACCCGCGAGGATATCGAGGAAATGGTGGTTCAGAACTATCCGGGCTATGCCTCTATGCTAAGCCAGATGGATGATGACACGCTCTTTGATTATGTCCGTCAGATGATAGGCGAACAGGTGAAGGAGCAGTATTCCACCCAGATGAAGGCAATGTACGAGTATCTGGACGACGAGGAGCTTGCCGAGGATTTCAAGCTTCTTGCACTGGAGGATGAGGACTACCTTTGGATATACGAAAATGCCATGCCTCCAGTGTATTCCGACAGCAACCTCAAGGATACGTTGAAAAAGCTCGGGTACGTTGACCTTGACGCGCCCAGCACCATAAACATATATGCCTCTACGTTTGAGGATAAGGACAGCGTTGCCGATGCCATCACGCGCTACAACGATTCCGTGGACACCGAGGATCAGATATCCTATACCGATATCGTCGCAATTCTGATGAAGTCCATCACATCCATTATCAATGTTATAAGCTATGTCCTTATCGCGTTTGTTGCAATTTCCCTTGTAGTTTCGTCCATAATGATCGGCATTATAACCTACATAAGTGTCCTTGAACGCACAAAGGAGATCGGTATTCTGCGTGCTATCGGAGCCTCTAAAAAGGATATTTCCCGTGTCTTTAACGCCGAAACCTTCATCATCGGCTTTACTGCTGGCGCGATAGGGATACTCATGACAATGCTGTTGAATATTCCCATCAACATAATTGTCCATGACCTGACAGGTATTTATTCGCTCAACTCCTCACTTCCTGCCGCGGGTGCTGTCGGGCTCGTGGTGATAAGTGTGGTGCTCACCTTTATCGCGGGACTTATCCCCTCCGGTATTGCCGCGAAGAAGGATCCGGTCGAGGCTCTCAGAACCGACTGACTGTATTCACACAGTCAATATACTATTTTCAGCTCCCCCGGATACCCTGGGGGAGCATTGTTACCCCGCCGTCATCAGGGCGCAATGTCTGTAATTTGGACGCGCCTGGTCGGAATATGCTGAAAGCGGGGTGATAATATGCTCAAAAGCGTTTTAATGTTGCTTATGAACAGCCTTTTGCTCATGCTGAGGATAACGCCGGCAGACTCCTTCCCGCGCCCGCTGAGCAAGGCTGCCGAACAGGAGTATCTTGAACGCTGGGCCAACGGCGACATAGAGGCCCGAAACGCGCTCGTGGAACATAATCTCAGGCTCGTCTCCCATATCATGAAAAAATATTATACTCAGCATGAAGATATGGATGATCTGATCTCCATAGGGACGATCGGACTCATAAAGGGCATAAACACCTACCGCGCGGATAAGGGCGTCCGCCTCGCAACCTATGCAAGCAGATGCATAGAAAATGCTATCCTATCATAGTGGAACAAACGGGGGTTCAGGTGGAAATTCATGATCCTTTTGGGGCAAAATGGATCACCTTCTGCCACCTGAAAGTCCGTAACTATATTATGATTGCTAATATCTCAGGTACGCTAAAAGTTGCACCGCTTCGGATTTTGAAATTTCCTGTCGTTCTTCCGCACAAATTTTCCGATGCGGAGAAGTTCAATTTGCAGTTTTCGGATGTCAGTGAGATAACGGAAATTGCGGACAAGCTCCGCTGGTATCGTTATCAAAAATGTCTCAGGCAACGGGATGTTGCTGACTATGTGGGAATTGATCGAAGTACCTATATTCATTATGAAGAATATGGTCGTGATTTTTATCCCACGGAGCACATGAAAAAACTGGCCGACCTGTTTGGAGTCCCACTGGAAAATTTGCTGGACGAATACAATCTTTTCCTACTCCGTGGACAAGGCGAAGGAATTAGATTACTTCGTATGGAAAAAGGATTGACACAAAAGGC
>CAZPLL010000061.1:0-10837 GCA_964587485.1 uncultured Oscillospiraceae bacterium
TTATGCGGTTTCCCCACATATCTTAAACCGTAACTATATTATACGAGGAGAAAACTTTTATGAAGATAGGTATACTCGGAGCCGGACGTATGGGAAGCCTTCTGGCCGGTTTTGCGACTCTCGGAGGTGCAGAGTGCTACCTCATCGACACATGGCAGGAGCATGTAGACACCATCAACAGCAACGGCCTTACGATATATAATAATGAAGACGAGCCTTTTAATGTAAAATGCAAAGCATATACCAGCGCAGATCAAGTTGGCGAGAAAATGGATCTGATCGTTGTCCTGGTCATGGGACACGTTACCAGAACGGCCGTTTCCTCCGCAATGTGCCTTGCCGATGAAAACACTTACTGCCTTACGCTTCAGAACGGGATCGGCAACGTCGAGGTCATTGAAGAATTCTTCCCGAAGGAAAAGATCCTGTACGGCATTATGCCTTATGGCGGCACGATCATGGGTCCCGGAAAGGCAAAGACAATGTGCACTCCCACCGCGTCTTCTCATTTCGGCTCAGCGGCCTTTGAAGAGCCCAATGACTTCATGCGTAAGCTCGAGGGCATCCTGAACGGCCATGGTCTGAATTTCTACGCAGACAAGAAATCCGAGCTCGACAGCGTTATCTGGTGGAAGCTTGCGAAGAACTGTTCCGGAAATCCCGTATGTGCTGTTGTCCGTCTCCCTCTGGGGCCGTACACGAACACCGAAGCCACTCACAATATTGAAACCGCTCTCTTTATGGAGGTCGCAACGGTCGCAAAGGCGCAGGGCATAACCCTCTCCGGCTGGGATACGGGCAAAAAGCTTGCCGCCGACAGTAAGATGTACTGGCATTTGCCCTCTACCGCGCAGGACGTTAAGAGCAAGAAGAAGACTGAGATTGACTTTCTCAACGGCGCTGTTGCAAGACTGGGTGACAAGCTGGGTATTCCCACTCCCTATAACCACATGATCACGGCTCTTGTCAAGATTGTCGAAGAGAACTACGAAAACCAGTTCTGATTATTTACAGGAGGAACAAATGGCTAAAAAAATTCAGATAAATACAGCCTCTTGCAAGGGTTGCGGTTACTGCATAGATGCATGCCCCAAGAAAGCGCTGTCTTTGAGTGACGAATTTAATCCGGCAGGATATAACTATGCGGTCGTCAACGCCGCGGAATGCATCGGCTGCGGCACATGCTATACCGTGTGTCCCGATTATGTCTACACAATTGTAGAAGAATAAGGAGTAACTTATGTCAAAGGAAATACTGAAAGGAAATGTGGCAGTTGCGGAAGCGGCTCTCAGAGGGGGCTGTGACTTTTTCGCCGGATATCCCATAACCCCTTCTACTGAAACTCTCGAATACCTTTCCAGCAGAATGCCGGATCTCGGCATGAAGTCACGCTTTGTTCAGGCCGAAAACGAAATCGCCGCAATGAACATGATTATGGGCGCAGCATCCGCCGGAGCAAGAGCTCTGACCGCCTCCTCCGGCCCGGGCATCAGCCTGAAGGCCGAGGGTATGTCGTATGCAGCCCGCTACAGCATCCCCTATGTGGTTTTGAACGTTCAGCGCTGGGGCACCGGCCTTGGTAGCCTCGAGTCCGGTCAGGCGGACTACAACCGTGACTGCAAGGGCGGCGGCCACGGAGATTACCACAATATAGTTTTTGCTCCCCATAACATTCAGGAAATGGTAGACGATATCTACGAGGCATGGGAAGTTGCGGAGAAGTACCGCATCGGTGTAACTATCTTTTCCGAGGCTGTTCTCGGCCAGATGATGGAAAGTGTCGAAATGCCTCCCTTCAAAAAAAGAGAAGGCGAGCTTGACTGGGGCATGGACGGCACCGGTACAAAGGGTATGAAGTATCCCGCGGGCGCTGGAATCGAATATCTGAGCCATGCGCGCAAGAAATATGAGACGGTGACAGAGGAGATGCAGCGCTGGGAGTGCTATGAAACCGATGATGCCGAGTATGTACTGGTGGCATTTGGCCTTCCCGCGCGTGTGTGTATGGACGTTGTAAAGAAGCTTAGAGAAAGCGGAGAAAAGGTTGGCCTGCTGCGCCCCAAAATTCTCTGGCCCTTCCCCTGGAAAGGCTTCCAGCAGCTCCACGATGTCAATCCTGATGTAAAAGCATTCATAGCAGTCGAGACCAACGACCTTGGTCAGATGGTCGATGATGTAGCTCTTGCAGCGAAGAAGGCAGGTTATAATGTGCCTACTTATTGCTATGCGCATAGCTGTGGAGTCCCCGGCATCAAGAAGGTAGTTGCAAAATTCAACGCAATCAAAAACGGTGAGGAAAAGGAGAGATACTGATGGCAATTGTGAAAACTCGTCCCGCCAAGCTCGGGAATCATGCGTTGTGCCCCGGTTGCGGACATGGTATCGTAATACGCCTCATTCAGGAAGTAATAGAGGAGTTGGGGCAGGAAAACAACCAGATCGCTATTCTGGGTGTTGGCTGTAGTTGCACTGCATCTCCGGCCTTTAAGATCGACCGTTTTCAGGCTGCCCACGGACGTGCGTGCGCTACCGCAGAGGGCGTTAAGCGTGTGCGTCCCGAGGTTCTGGTATATACCTATCAGGGCGACGGCGATGGATACACCATAGGCATCGCAGAGAGCCTTAATGCGGCGTACCGCAACGAAAACATTACTCAAATTGTTATCAACAACAACAATTTCGGAATGACCGGCGGTCAGATGAGCTGGACGACTCTCCCCGGACAGCGCACAGAAACGAGCCAGTCCGGCCGTGACTGCTCGCTCACCGGTATGCCTTTCCACTATCCGGAAATGGTCGCTTATTCCAAGGGCTTCCACGTTGCATATGCCGCACGCGGCGCAGTGGTTGATGCAAAAACCATCAATCAGACAAAGAGAATGATTCGCAACGCTTTTGAGGCTCAACTCAAAGGCGAGGGCTACTCCATTGTTGAGGTGGTCAGCGCATGTCCCACGAACTGGCACATGACGCCCCTCCAGTGCAAGGAGCGCATCCTCGAGCATGTATTGTCGGAGTATCCGATTGGTGAGTTCAAAACGCGCGGATAAGGAGAAGACAATGAAAGAAATAATTTTCGCAGGTTTTGGCGGTCAGGGCGTTCTGACCGGTGGATTAATCATCGCATATACCGCAGCCAAAAAAGGCCTGAATATGGTCTGGCTGCCTTCCTACGGGCCCACCATGCGCGGAGGCAAAGCAAACTGCACGGTTAAGTACGGCGAGACTCCGGACGAGGTCATCGGCAGCCCCGCGATGGAGGACGCGGATGTTCTCATCGCAATGAACGAGCCTTCTCTGGACTATCTCAGCTCCTGCAAGCCCAACTGCAACGTGTTTGTTAACGCGAACGCAGTCCCCGAGGATCATGTATACCCCGAGGGAGTCACCGTGACAAGGATTGACGTTGTTGAGCTTGCAAAGGAAGTGAACAATGTCAAGGGCCAGAACCTTGTAATGCTGGGCGCTGTTATCAAAAAGCTCGGTCTGTTTGAGGAAGAATTTGCCGAACAGGCCATGTGCCAGATGTTTGAAGAAAAAGGAAAAGGGAAATTTAACGCTGCAAACATTGCCGCATTAAGAAAAGGCTTCGACGCTGTCTGAGCATTTGCTCGGAGTCAGTGCAAATTCATCATAGCTGTTTCCGTTGTGCGAGGTAAATCGCACAACGGAAACATAAATATTTTCATTTTACCCTGGGAGGCTTGCCACTGTTCTGCTTTCCATGCACATTGTAAAGACGCTGCGATAATATTAGAGTATTCTACAGGAGTTTGTGATGAAAATAACCTTTTTAGCCATTATTGCCGCGCTTGTGACCCTTTCCTTCGTTTTGTCAAGAAAAATCAAGGATGGCAGGGACTTTCTTGTTCCAAGCGGAGGCATCCCATTTGTTGTCGTCGCCTTCACCATGGCTGCGACTCAGTTCGGCAGCAGTATGCTTGTTGGAGGTGTGCAGCAGGCGCAGCAGCAGCCCATCGGGCAGGGCTTCTATCCTGCTATATATACACTTTTGGCCGCATCCGCCTCGTGCTTTATAAACATTTTGATCGCTCCGCGCTATCGCAAATTCGGAGACTCCGTCACGCCTCCGGACTTTATCGAACACAGATACGGAAAAAGCAAGTTCATGCGTGCATACCATTCCATTGCTTACATATGCTCAATAACCTGCGTGCTTGTTTCTCAGTTTATCGGCTTTGCAAGTATGGGTGTAGCCGCAGGTTTTTCATATAATTTCTCGTTGGCCCTGTGTGCCGTGGTGGTTTGCCTGTTGGCGTTGGGCTCGGGTCTTTTGGGCGTCGCGTTCACAGATATGATTCAGTTCGCCGCAATAGTAGTATTGCTTGCAGTGAGCTCCGTATTCTCCCTGCAAAAGCTGGACTCGGTCGGTGTCAGCTTTGCACAGGTTGCGGGTGAGGCTTTCTTCCCCGCAGAGGGCATGAAAGATAAATTCTTATATACTCTCTGGCCAATGCTAATCGGCAATCTCTTCAGCTATGAGTATTTCATGCGCTTCATGTCGTGCCGCGGAGAAAAGGAGGCAAGGAAAGCCTCTGCATCTGCCGGTATACTGTTGCTTGTTGTGGCCATCCCGGTAGCTCTGCTGGGCTCAGTCGCCAACTACTGCTACCAGAACGAGGACTCCGCAAGCGTTTTTGGCCTGATAACAAGCAACGATATGCCCAAATGGTTCAGCTTCCTGATGATTGCGACCGTCCTTATGGCTGTTCTCACCTCCGCAGACTCCATGCTGACCTCAATTTCCGGCATGGTATCCCGGGACATTTACGGAGAGCTTCTGCACTCGAATGAGGATTACTCAAAGCTTAAGTATTCAAAGCTGATCTCTAAAATCACCATTGTCGTTGTAGCAATAGCTGCAATGGTGCTGGCCCTCTTCTTCAAGCAGATACTGCAAATTTCGTTCTTCTTCTCGCCTCTTACCTCCGGAACCATGTTCGCCCCTATGATAATCGGCCTTTTCTGGAAAAAGGCAAACCGCAAGGGTGCCGTTGCGGCGGTCGTCTGTGCGTCGATTTCCGGCATACTGCACAGTGTCGGAGTCATCACGCTATTTGACCGCGTGGCAGGGCCTGCACTTATCGGCACAATTGTCCTGATTGCAGTCAGTCTGCTCACTCAGAATAAGGCCGGGAAAGGGGCAGTCTCAGATGGACTATAAGTATATTTTACTTGTAATCGTGCTGGTCGCGGTAATGTACCTTACCACGATTCTCCCGCAGAACAGAGCAAACGCGAAGAAGCAAAGTAGACTCAAAAGTCTAAAAGTGGGTGATAGGATCATTACTATGGGCGGATTTTATGCCACTATTGTTGAAAAGAACACCGTTGATTACATAATTGCAATGGAGCCGGACAACATACGCATGAAAATAAGCCCACGCGCCATCGCCGTTTTTCCGAGCGATATACAGAAAGCGCAGGAAAGCGAGAAAAATCAGGCGAAATGAGTGGACTCAGGATACAACTCCTGCCCCAGCGGACCGAGCCGGTCAGTGTTAACTGTTATTTGGTTTTCGACGAGGCATCGGGCGAGGCCGCTGTAGTCGATCCAGGTGGGCAGGTCGAGAACGTATGCAGGCTTCTGATGGAACAGCGTTGTACTTTGGCATACATCATCCTTACGCATGGTCATTTTGACCACATCATGTGCGCCTCGGAGTTGCATCGGTTGACAGGTGCACCCATCTGCATGAACGCGGGCGACGAAGCCTTTATATGGGATTCTTCCCTGAATGCAAGTGATTTTGCCAAGTCTGCGCCAGTCGAGCCATTTAAGATAGACATATACCTCCGAGAGGGCGACCGCATTTTATTAGGCCGGGGCTATCTTACCGTGCTGGAGACTCCCGGACACACTCCCGGAGGGATCTCCCTGTATACGCCGGGGTATCTGATATGTGGAGATACGATACTCAAAGGAACTACTGGGCGAATGGATTTGCCGGGTGCTGATCCCGATTTGATTCGCAAAACCATATGTGAGAAGATATTCACCCTCCCCGGTGATACGCTCCTTCTGTGTGGTCATCATGCTTCAACCTCCGTCGCATATGAGAAACAAAATAATACTTCCGTGCATATGCAGCCGTAAACGAAAGGAATCTGTACATGAAAGAAACCTATAAAATTCTTTGCATTAATCCCGGCTCGACATCGACCAAGCTTGCTCTCTTTGAAAATGAGAACAAACTGGACGAAACAACCATAGAGCACAGTGATGAGGAACTGTCCAAATACTCAGATATCATAAGCGAGCTTCCCATGCGAAAGGCCGCAATATATGAGTATCTGGAAAAGCACAGCATTTCTCCTTCCGATATCGACGCAATCGCCGCAAGAGGATGCCCGGGCGGAAAAAGATATCATGCAGGAGCGTACGAAATTGACAAAGATATGGTCGATGCATGTATGCAACCGGCAAACGCCGTACATCCCATGTGCCTCGCCCCTATCATTTCCTACGAATGGGTAAAGAATTTCGGCATACCGGCGTTCAACTACGATGTTGTAATGACCGATGAAATGAGCGATGTGGCTCGCATAACCAGCCTGCCGAATCTTCCCCGCCGCCCCTCCGCCCACATGCTCAACACCAGAGCCGTGGCAAGAAAGCTTGCAGCGGAAATGGGAAAGAGCTATGAAGACGTAAACTTTATTATGTGTCATCTGGGCGGCGGGTGCTCTGTAAGTATGCACGCCCACGGCAGGGTGATCGACATGGTTCCCAGCGGTGAGGGAACATTTACACCCTCACGCGCCGGGCGTATATCTATCCATCCGCTCAGCAGGCTCTGCTTTTCTGGGAAATATACGCAAGCAGAGCTCAAGGATCTCTTCCAGAATCACAGCGGTCTTGTTGCCCATCTGGGCACGAACGACTGCCGTGAAGTTGAAAGAATGATTCTTTCCGGCGATGAAAAGGCTAAACTGGTGTATGAAGCATTTGCCTACAACGTTGCAAAGGACATTGCAAGCATTGCGATTACAACGTGTGGAAATGTGGATCGCATTGTTCTTACCGGCGGAATAGCATATTCCAAGATGTTCACAAATATGATCGCCAAGTATGTTGAGTTTATTGCTCCTGTTGTCGTAAAACCCGGCGCGAAGGAGATGGAAGCCCTTGCAAATGGCATACTGCGTGTGCTGCGCGGCGAAGAAAAGGCACATAAATTCTCGGAAGTATTTTAATAAAAGGGGGATTTACTATGGAAACAGTAGTAATGCTTTCAAACCATCATGTACATTTAAGTGAGGAAGACGCAAAAACTTTATTCGGAGATGCCGGACTCACTTTTAATCGCTATCTGGCAGGTGAAAGCGGCCCATGGGCCTCTAATGAGTTTGTCTCAGTAATCGGTCCCAAGGGGAGGCTTGATAATTTTCGTGTCCTCGGACCAACACGCGGCTATACACAATGTGAACTCTTGAAAACCGACTGCTACAAGCTCGGTATTACAGCGCCCGTCAGAAATTCAGGAAATTTGGATGGTGCCACGGAATTGACTTTGTGTGGTCCATGCGGAGTAATTACCGTCCCCTGCGGCATCCTGGCCTGGCGTCATATTCATGTGGATAAGGATACTCTCAACAGTATGGGAAAGAACTACGGAGATTTTGTCACAGTGAGAACTACCGGGGATAGGGCCGTTGACTTCAAAAATGTAACCCTTGTTCGCGGGGGTAAGGGCCTGCTCATGCATATCGACACCGAAGAGGGCAATGCCGCCGGTGTCAAAAACGGCGATATGCTGGAGATAATCGGCTGACATTTAACATTTGCTTACACTTGAACTCCTTCCCTATGCAAAAGAAACCAGAAGCACGCGGGGTGATGCCCCGTGCTTCTGGTTTCGATTTTTTGGGGGAATTCCCGATTTTTTGACCGTGCGTTTCTCCACCGCTGCAAATGATGTTATTGTCAGCCTATGCCGCCGGGGGTGAGACTGCCGACCACAAGGACAAGTATGCTCAGCGAGCAGAAAACATATTTGCCGAGCTTCGCGTACAGCTTCCCGCAACCGGGCCGTCCGCCGCTCTCGATCTCCGTGGCCGCAAAATCCTCGCCGCAGACCCAGAAGAACATCACCGCGGCCAGTAGTGCGCCGACGGGGCAGATATAGATGGAGCAGACATCCATCCAGTCGGAAACTATGTCGGTGATCAACACCGCGATGAGCGTTCCGAGGCCGATGACCACGCTGACGGCGGGGACACGGGCAAGTCCGAACCTGCTCTGTACGGCCTCGATGGGAGCCTCAAAAAGATTGATGAGCGAGGAGAGACCCGCGAACAGCACCGCGACGAAAAACACAACGGCGATAACGCGGCCGAAGGTCATGCTTTTGAATATGTAGGGCAGATAGATGAACATGAGTCCCGGCCCGGAGGTGACCTCCGTGGCCATGTCGATGCCCGCGGAATAGATTATCGGTATGATGGCGAGCGCCGCAATAAATGCTGCCAGCGTGTCGAACAGCGCGACCATTGACGCGCAGACGGGGATGTTGTCCTCGTCCTTCCTGAGATACGAGCCGTAGACGAGCGTGCCGCTGCCGGCGAGCGAGAGCGAGAAAAACGCCTGACCCAGCGCATACTTCCACATACTTCCGGAGCCCATCAGCCTCCAGTCGGAGATAACGAACATATACGCATAGCCCTTCTCCGCACCGTTGAGCGTGGCAACATAGACCGCGATGCCGATGAACATGAGGAAGAAGAGTGGCATGAAAAACTTGTCAGCCTTCTCTACGCCGCCGGAGATGCCGAACGCAACAATTATAAAGGTGATAACCAGCACCGCAAGGTGGAAGCCGAGATTATTAAAGCCGCTTGCCGTCGCGCCGAACATCGCGCCGAAGTCCCCCACGCCCTCGGGCGAAAGAATACTGCCCGTGAACGCGCCCACGGTATACTTGAGTATCCAGCCGCACACCACGGAGTAGCCTATCGCCATAGCGAAGCTCCCTAGCACCGGCAGCATCGAAAGCGCCTTGCCGAGCTTCTCTCCCCTGCCCGCCTTTTCGGTGGCGGCGGCAAAGGCCCCCATGGGGCCGGCCTTCATCGCGCGGCCGAACGCCATCTCCCCGATGACTCCCGAGAGCCCGATCACCACGACGCACAGCACATACGCGACCAGAAACGGCGCACCGAACTGCGCGACGCGGCGCGGGAACAGCCATATGTTGCCCATGCCCACTGCCGAGCCTATGCAGGCCAGCACGAAGCCCAGCTTGCCGGTAAATGTGTCTCTTGCGTTAGCCTTTTTCATTTTATTGTACTCCTTTCGGATAAATCGGCAACAAAAAATCCCCTGCCCCAATCATGGGACAAGAGACAGCTCCTGCGGTACCACCCAAATTGACGTTATAAAACGCCCTCTCTCACGCGCACCATCATGCGCGCCCCGACGGATAACGGGTGGGATCCCGTCGGCACCTAATAAGGCTCTCGCCCGTTCAGGCCGCCCTCTGAAGTCCATTCACTACGCACCGACGGCCGTGATCTCACCGCCCACAGCTCTCTTGACATCGGCTTGCGCGAAGCTACTACTCTTCATCACCGGTTTAGTGTATTAAACTACTTGTGAGCATTGTACTTTCTTTTTGCCGTCTTGTCAAGAGTTTTTTCTCCCGTAAGCTGCAAGCCCCGTTTTCCCGCTTTGGTGGTGAATGTCTTCGTATTTACGCACCCATTCCATCGCAGAGTGGGGATTTATTGCACATTCAGGGCATATTCCGCTATCACCCGGATGTAAAAGTCTTGACTAAACTGCCAAACGGATGTATTATCTTATTTGTGGTATGATAACCATTTGTATCGGCATAGATTGGAGGAACTCAAATGAAGATAATTCCCGAGGTGCAGTGCCGCCGCTGTGGGGCGACTTTTTCGAGTCTGCGTACCCGATGCCCTGACTGCGGAACGCGCAGAGTGACGCAGAGCGGTCGTACCCCCGGCACGACCCCCGGCACCGTTCAAGGCACTGCGGCCTATGAACGTGCGGAGGCAAACACGAAATGGCAGCTCATATTCGGGCTGATACTCGTCGTCGCCGTCATTCTCTCGGTTATAGTGATGGTATCGACGAGTCTTGACGGGGCGGACAACGGTATTGTCAGCAGCAAGCCTGCTGTGGAATCACCGGACACCAGCTCACAGGGTATACCCATAGTCGAGGCTCCCCCCACGGCAGAACCCACTCCCACTCCCAGTGTTGAGAAAGTTCAGATACGCTACGCCACCACCGAGACTCTCGAGTTCACGATGAAGGAGGGCGACGCGCCCATCACGGTCAACGCGGTAGCGTTCCCGGTCACGATCGAGAATCCTGTGTTCGAGTGGACCTGCAGTAACCCCGACTACATGAAGATCACCGTCAGCGAGGACACCAAGGAATGTACCTGTGAGATCCTCGCCCCCATCAACGGCGGCGTTAAGCTCAAGGTCTCCTGTTTTGGCGTAGAAACCGAGATCCCCGTGTACCTCCGCGGTGCCTGACCGAGCCCCACGCAGGCAGGCACAGCACACTCTATGATATCCGGCGCCCGGCACAGCCTGAAAAATGTGCCGGGCGTTTGTCGTTTCGTGTGGCCGCCGGATATTTTTGCCGAATAAACAAAAAAGTCCTTGACTTTTCGTTGCGTATAGGGTAGAATAACCCTTGCCGATAAGGTAATGGACGATTGGCGCAGCTGGTAGCGCATCCGCTTGACGTGCGGGAGGTCACAAGTTCGAGTCTTGTATCGTCCACCAAATCAAAACCACCGGTTGAACCGGTGGTTTGAGCAGACCCTATAAGGGTCTATT